>PNMN01000022.1 GCA_013823655.1 Comamonadaceae bacterium
CTGCCCTGGCACTGGGCGCTGTCCGACAGCTTCATCGCCACGCTGCTGCTGATCGTGCTGGTGCCGGGTCTGGTGGCCTTCGTGTTCGGCTACTTCGCCTTCCGCTCGCGCATCAAGGGCGTGTACTTCTCCATCATCACGCAGGCGCTCACCTTCGCCGCGCTGCTGCTGTTCTTCCGCAACGAAACCGGCATGGGTGGCAACAACGGCTTCACCGATTTCAAGCGCATCCTCGGCCTGCCGCTGGCCACACCAGAGATGCGCATGACGCTGTTCGTCATCACCGGCCTGACGCTGCTGGGTTTTTATTTGTTTGCGCGCTGGCTGGTGGCGTCCAAGTTCGGTCGGGTGCTGCAGGCGGTGCGCGATGCCGAGAGCCGCGTCATGTTCTGCGGCTACAACCCGTTGCCCTACAAGCTCACCATCTGGACCATCTCGGCCGTGATGTGCGGCATTGCCGGGGCGCTGTATGTGCCGCAGGTCGGCATCATCAACCCGGGCGAGATGAGCACCGCCGCCAGCATCGAGATCGCGATCTGGGCCGCCGTGGGTGGCCGCGCCACGCTGGTCGGCCCGATCATCGGCGCCTTCATCGTCAACGGCGCCAAGAGCTGGCTCACGGTGAGCTTTCCCGAGTACTGGCTGTACTTTCTGGGCGCACTGTTCATCGCGGTCACGCTGTGGATGCCGCAAGGCGTGGTGGGGCTGGTGAAAAAATTCAGAGGCAAAACAGCATGACGCCCGACCTGATGGAAGCCGGCGCGCAGCGCTTTGAAAAAGCCGCCACGGCGGTGGCGCAAGGCCAGACCGAATCGGGCGGGCGCAACGCGGGCTACGGCCGTATCGCCCGGGCGGGCGAGGTGGACACCACGCACGGCCGCATCCTGTACCTCGAAGACGTGCATGTGAGCTTCGACGGCTTCAAGGCCATCAACGGCCTGAGCCTTGACATCGCGCCCGGCGAGCTGCGCTGCATCATCGGCCCCAACGGCGCAGGCAAGACCACGATGATGGACATCATCACCGGCAAGACCCGGCCCGACCGAGGGACGGTGTTCTTCGGCAGCACCATCGACCTGCTGCGCTACCGCGAGCCGGAGATTGCGGCGCTGGGCATTGGCCGCAAGTTCCAGAAGCCCACGGTGTTCGAGCAACTGAGCGTGTTCGAGAACCTCGAACTCGCGCTGGCCACCGACAAGCGCGTGGGCCACAGCATGGTGTTCTCACTCACCGGTGAAGAGAAGGACCGGCTGGCCGAGGTGCTGACCACCATCCACCTGGCCGACAGCGCTGCGCGGCAGGCCGGGCTGCTCAGCCATGGCCAGAAGCAGTGGCTGGAGATCGGCATGCTGCTGATGCAGGACCCCAAGCTCTTGTTGCTGGACGAGCCGGTGGCGGGCATGACCGATGAAGAAACGGAGCGGACCGCGCAGCTGTTTCTGAGTTTGAAGGGCAAGCACTCGCTGATGGTGGTGGAGCACGACATGAGCTTCATCCGCGCGATCTCGGAGAAGGTCACGGTGCTGTGCGACGGCTCGGTGCTGGCGGAGGGGACTTTGGATGAGGTGCAGGCGGACGAGCGGGTGATCGAGGTGTATCTTGGACGCTGAGTCTGTGGTCGCCGGTTGCTTGGTTTGGCCGGGTCTCGCCCCGGCGGGCGAGGCACTTTTCTTTGCTTCGCCAAAGAAAAGTACCCAAAAGAAAGGCGAGCCGACGACCGGGCCGCTGCGCGGTTCCTTGCGCTGCTCGGTTCGCCCGGGGTGCGCGCAAACTCGCTTCGCTCAAACATGCGCGCCCCTTTTTCCGGGCGCCCCTGCGCTGCTCAGCCCGGTCGGACGGCAAGGCGGGAGCGGGTACGGGCTTCCCTTCTCGCAACCGCATTGGCCCAAGGGGAAGTCCGTACCCGCTTTTCGCCGTCATGCGCTGGCGAGTAGCGCAGGGCTGGGCGGATCAGGGCTGCGCATGTCCGAAGGCCGCGCAGCGGACAAGTTTGCGCAGACCCCGCCCGGACCGAGCAACGCAGCGTGCCCGCAGCGAAGCGGAGGGACAGCGCATCCGGCTCGCCTTTTCTTTGCTTACTTTCTTTTGGCGAAGCAAAGAAAAGTGAGGCGCCCGCCGGGGCGAGACCCGGCCAAACCCACCAGCCGGAGAAGACAACATGAGCCTCCTCGAAGTCAAACAAGTCAACCAGTACTACGGCGGCAGCCACATCCTGCGCAACGTCAACCTCAGCGCAGAGCTGGGCAAAGTCACCGTGGTGCTGGGCCGCAACGGTGTGGGCAAGACCACCTTGCTCAAATCGCTCATGGGCCTGGTGCCCATCAAGAGCGGCAGCATCACGCTCGACGGCACCGCCATCGACAAGGCCACCCCTTATGAACGCGCCCGGCGGGGCATTGGCTTCGTGCCGCAGGGGCGCGAAATCTTCGGCCGCCTCACGGTGCAGGAAAACCTGCTGATGGGCCTGGCCACCAAGAAGGGCAGCACGCCGATCCCGGCCGAACTGTTCGAGCTGTTCCCGGTCTTGAAGCAGATGCTGGGCCGACGCGGTGGCGACCTGTCGGGTGGGCAGCAACAACAACTGGCGATTGCCCGCGCACTCGCTGCCGGTCCCAAGCTGCTGATCCTGGACGAGCCCACCGAAGGCATTCAGCCCAACATCATCAAAGACATCGGCAGGGTGATCCGCATGCTGGCCGACCGCGGCAACATGGGCATCGTGCTGGTGGAGCAGTACTACGATTTCGCCGAGCAGCTGGCCGACCAGTATGTGGTGATGGAGCGCGGCGAGGTGATTGCCAGCGGTCCGGGCAGCGAGATGCAGGCCAGGGGCGTGCGTCAGATGGTGGCGATTTGAGGGATGCGCCAACAGTCAACAACCCGTTTTCGACGGCAATCTGAGCGCCGCCCACTGGATCTCGCCAGCACCTCAAATCGTGAAGGTGTTGAGCGCGTTCTGGAAATGGCCCAGATCGAACAGTGCGCGCCCCATCACGGCAAAGGCAGCTTCTTCCATTTTGCGGCTCTTCGCCTCTTGCTCAGACGCGCCAGATGCGCGGCGGCGTGTTGCCCACGTCCCAGGCCGCTGGCCGCAGCGCGCCCCAGGCCCGCTGCAGGCCGACCATGAGCGGCTCCACCACCGGCGCCACCGCGCGCACCACCAGCATCTGCGGGTTGGGGCAGGTGGCGCCGACCTGCACGCCTGCGGGCGCGGCGTCCAGTGCGGCGCGCACGGTCTCCAGAAGCCGTTCGCGGCGCTGGCGGCTGAACGGTGTGCCGCTGACGAGCAGCAGGGTGCCCAGGCAGCGCTGGCCGCCCAGGCCCAGCGGTGATTCGAGCAAGCGGGCGTCGGCGGCGTCGATGCGTGCCTGTTCCCGCCAGAGGCCGGGGATTTCCAGCCACTGACTGAAGCGGCCTTGGGTGAATGGCTGTCCGGCCAGGGGCAGGCCCAGCGCCGTGACGTCCCAGGCCAGCAGCTCGGCGCCCTCGGCCAGCGTGGCGGTGAGGGTGTTGTGTGCCTGGCAGCCCGGGTAGGCAATGGCTTCGAGCGGCAACCACTCCAGCCGCGCGCCAGGCTCCAGCGTCAGCGTCACCTGCTGCCGGGTGGGTAGACCGTCGCTGGCGTAAAAACGCGTGGCCCCTGGCGTGCTGATGAGACCGTGGGCGCCGCTGCCTACCTGCACCTGCACATCCAGCACGTCGCCGCCCACCAGGCCGCCGGGCGGGTGCACGATCACGTTGTGGCAGATCGCATCGCCTTCGGGATACAGGCTCTTCAAGATGCGCAGCGGGCCGTTGTGCTGATGGCGCAGCACGGTGCGCGGGGCGTCGAGGCGGTAGTTCAGCGAGAGTGTGGCGTGCCAGGGCATGGGGCGAGTTTACGGGGCCGGTACGTCCAGGGCCTTGGCGTGGCGCGCTCGCTTCAACCTATTGATCCGGCCCGGTGAAGCATCAACCGTTCGCCCTGAGCTGGTCGAAGGGCTTCGACCATCCAGATCTCCACGGCAATCAGAAAGGAGCCGAAAAACCCCCTCACTGCCCCAGTGCTTTGGCCACTTCGGCCGCGTCCAGGCTGCGCGCGGCACCAAAGCCCGCCACCTGGCGCGCACCCTGCGGGCGCAGGCGCACGAAGCGGAAGTCGCCCAGCGCCGTCATGGGCTCGGCTTCGGGAAAACGCGCCAGGTACACCGCGCGGCAGGCCAGTGCATCGGTGCTGCCCGGTTCGGCCAGCGTGGCCAGGGCGTCGAGCGTGACGCGCGGCAGCGCATGCACCGGTTCGCCCGCCACCTCGGCCTGGCACACCAGCACCGACACGCGCGGCGTGCGCTGCAGGTTGCGGCTGTGCGCGGCCAGGCCGCTCACATGGATCACCAGGCTGGGGTCTTGCGGATCGACCGCGAACGGCACCATGGAGACGAAGACCGTTCCGTCGTCGTCCAGCGTGCCGAGCGCGGCGGTGCGCTGCTGCGCCAGCAGTTCGCGCAGCGCGCGGGTGAGGCGGTGTTCGCTCATCTCAGTGGGTCTACCGCGCTGCGTGGTCCCGTGCCGCATGAAGCGATGCAGCCCAGAGACCCCGCCGGGCTGGCTTTGCCAGACGGCTGGTGTCGCCCCCTGGGAGGTGACGCGAAGCGGCGCGGGGGGTGTGCTTCACTTCAGCGGACCAAGACCTCGGCGCGCCGGTTGCGCGGTTCGGCCACCTCGTCCTCGGTGGGCACCAGCGGCTCGCGCTCGCCGCGGCCCACGGCCTCGATCAGCTCGGCCTTGAAGCCGCGCTCGACCAGCAGCGCGCGGATCGCCTGGGCGCGCTCCAGCGAGAGCCTGTCGTTGGCTTCCAGCGTGCCCTGGCGGTCGGTGTGGCCGGTGACCACGATCTCGCCGCCGGCCCGGGCCTGGGCCTTGGTGATCACATCGGCCAGCTGGGCCTGCGAGGCGGTGCTGAGCTGCGAGGTGCCGGGCTCGAACTCCAGCACAAAGCGCTCGGGCGGCTGCGGCTGCAGCGCGATCAGCAGCGGGTAGGTTTGGCGCACTTTGTCGGCGCTGCTGGTGTCGGGGCTGATGGCGCCGCTGCGGGCCACGTTGGCCACCTGGTAAGGCTGGGCCAGCAGCTGCTGGCCCTGGCCGGTGCTCACTTGCACCGCGCCCGGTTGGCCGTCGGCCTGCGGCAGCAGGGTCACGCGGGTGGCCGGAGCGCAGGCGGAAAGCAGTGCGCATAGTGCGAGGCCGGTGGCGGCGATGAAGCTGTGTTTCATGGGGAGGGCGCAAGGCATGTTGGACAAACCGGGTTCACTGCGCGGCGCTGGTCTCGACGATGAAGTCGGTGCCGCGCACCCCGACCACCGCAGTGGGTGTGGTGACCTTGAACAGGTCCGGGTTGATCCTGGCCAGCAGGCCGGTGACGACGCGGATCGAGCCTTGCAGCAGATCGAGCGCAAAGTGGCCCTTCTGCGTGGTGGCATCGAACTGGAACTGGTTCAGGTCCACCGTGGTGTTCGGGCCCAGGGTCAGCACGGTGCCGTCTTTGAGGGTGATGGTGGCCGCACCGGTCTGGCCGGTGCTCACGCGCTCGGCCTGGCGCAGGCCATCGCCCGGGGTGGGTGCGCGGCGCGCGTCGGCCACGCCGATCCAGGCCTCGCCCTGCACCTGTTTGAAGGTGCCGACGCGCTGCACCTCCGGGGTGAGGGGTGCGGTCTGGGCCAGGCACCAGGGAGCGGCCAGCAGCAGCGGGATCGACAGGGACAGTGCAATGGGCAGGCGCATGGATCGGCTCCGGGGGGATGCAGGGGCGCGACGATGGTACCGGAATGGCCACGGTCGCAGCAATACTGACTGACTGACTGCAGCCGCAGCCCGCCCGATAAAATCACCAACGGTCCGCTGTCTGCCGGACCAGCCTCTCCACCTTCTTTCCCCATGACCCTGTTGCTCGCGCCCATGGAGGGCCTGCTGGACGCGACGCTGCGCGACGTGCTCACGCGCGCCGGTGGCATCGACCGCTGCGTGAGCGAGTTCATTCGCGTGACCGACACGGTGTTGCCCGAGCGCGCGTTCCTGCGCGTGGTGCCCGAGCTGCTGAACGGCGGCTTCACGCGCGCTGGCGTGCCGGTGCGTGCCCAGTTGCTGGGTTCCGACCCGGCCTGCCTGGCCGACAACGCGGCACGCCTCGCGGGCCTGGGCGGGCACGGGGTGGACCTGAACTTCGGCTGCCCGGCCAAAACGGTGAACCAGAGCCGCGGCGGCGCCGTGCTGCTGGACGAGCCGGAGCTGATCGGTCGCATCGTGGCGGCGGTGCGCCGTGCTGTTCCAGCCCATGTGCCGGTGTCGGCCAAGATGCGGCTGGGCTTCAACGACGACCAGCGGGCCGAGGACAACGCGCACGCCATTGCCCAAGCGGGTGCCGACGAGCTGGTGATCCACGCGCGCACCAAGGCCCACGGCTACCGGCCACCGGCCTACTGGGAGCGCATCGCTCAGGTGCGGCAATCGCTGCCCGCCGGGCGCATGCGGGTGATTGCCAACGGCGAAATCTGGAGCGCTGCAGACGCCGCGCGCTGCCGCGCCGTGACCGGCTGCGATGCACTCATGATCGGTCGCGGCATGGTGAGCGATCCCGGGCTGGCGCTGGCCATCCAGGGGCTGGGCGGCATGCCCTGGAGCCAGGTGCTGCCGCTGCTGGCGGTGTTCTGGCAGCAGGTGAGCGGCCGCGTCGAGCGGCGCCACCGCGCCGGGCGCTTCAAGCAATGGCTCAACCACCTGCGCAAACGCCACCCCGAGGCGCAGGCCGCGTTCGACGAACTGCGGGTGTGCAACGACCCGCAGCACGTCCAGGCCTGGTTGATGCACCGCGCGGTGCTGCCCGCCACGCCGGTGGCGCCAGTGGCGGCCGCCACACGCCGTTTCCGGCCCGAAAAACCGATCACCTCGCCAGCAGCAGAAATCGGCCAGCCGTGTTAACTTGCGACCCCGGATACGCAACAAGAACCCCTGTATGACTTCCCTGCAACAACGGCTGGACGGCCTGGGCACCGAGCGCCTGCGTGGCATGAGGCGTGGCCTGGAGAAAGAAAGCCTGCGCTCGCAGCCCGACGGCAAACTGGCTCTCACGCCCCACCCGGCGGCGCTGGGCAGCGCGCTCACCCACCCGCACATCACCACCGATTACAGCGAGTCGCAGCTGGAGCTCATCACCGGCGTGCACGGCAGCGTGCAGAGCTGCCTGGCCGAGCTTTCCGAAGTGCACCAGTTCACCGTGCGCAGCCTGCAGGCGGTGGGCGACGAGATGCTCTGGGCCTCCAGCATGCCGTGTGGCCTGCCGACCGACGAGACCATTCCGCTCGGGCGTTACGGCAGCTCCAACGTGGGCCGCGCGAAAAGCGTCTACCGCATGGGCCTGGGTCACCGCTACGGTCGGCGCATGCAGACCATCAGCGGCATTCACTACAACTGGTCGCTGCCCGGGGTCGACAACGACGGCTACTTCGCGCTCATCCGCAACTTCCGCCGCCACGCCTTCTTGCTGCTCACGCTGTTCGGTGCGTCGCCTGCGCTGTGCTCCTCGTTCGTGGAAGGGCGCCAGCACGAACTGCATCCGCTGGGCAGCGGTGGCACGCTGCACATGCCGCACGGCACCAGCCTGCGCATGGGTCGCCTGGGCTACCAGAGCGAGGCACAGGCTTCGCTCGACGTCAGCTACAACGGGCTGGAAGGCTATGCCGCCAGCCTGCACGACGCGCTCACCCGACCCTGGCCGGCCTACGAGGCGCTGGGCATCCGCAACCCCGGCGGCGACTACAACCAGCTCGCCACCACGCTGCTGCAGATCGAAAACGAGTTCTACGGCACGATCCGGCCCAAGCGCGTGATCTTCTCCGGCGAGCGGCCATTGCACGCACTGCGCGAGCGCGGGGTGGAATACGTCGAGGTGCGGCTGATGGACCTCGACCCCTTCGAGCCGCTGGGCATCGGCGCGTCCACGCTGCGGTTTCTCGACGTGTTCCTGCTGCACTGCCTGCTGAGCCACAGCCCGGCCGACACACCCGAGGAGATCCACGCGCTCAAGCGCAACCAGCACCTCACCGCGGCGCGCGGACGCGAGCCCGGCCTGTGCCTGGAGCGCCAGGGGCAGAGCGTGCCGCTGGTCGATTGGGGCCTTGAACTGCTGGACCAGCTGGGCCCCATCGCGGCCGCGCTGGATGCGGCGCAGGGCGACCGCGAGCACGCGCACGCGGTGGCGCAGGCGCGCGCGGCGCTGCTGGCGCCCGAGGCGCTGCCCTCGGCGCGCGTGCTCGCAGCCATCCGGCGCGAACACAGCGACTCGTTCCTGGGCTTCGTGCGCGCGCAGTCGCTGCAGACCCACCAGCACCTGCTCGGCCTGCCCTGGAGCCAGCAGCAGCAGGCGCGCTACGAGGCCCTGGCCGCCAAGTCCCTGGAAGACCAAAGGGCCATCGAAGCGGCCGACAGCATGCCGTTCGAAATCTACCGCCGGGAGTACACCTCGCCCGCACGCCTGGGGCGTCCTCGCATCGCCGTGCCCCGTGTTGATGTTGCAGCTTGAAACCCACGTTGCCGGTAGGTTCAAGGTTCCGTGGTCCCCGGCGCGCTAAGCTGGCGCCCCACTCAACAGGAGACCGACATGACCCGTCTGACCGCTGCGGATTTTGACCAGGAGCTGCTGATCCTGTTTGATGCGTATGTGCACGGCGACATCGACCGCCGCAGCTTCCTCGACCAGGCGGCCCGCTTCGCCGTCGGCGGCCTGAGCGCGGCAGGCCTGCTGGCCGCGCTCGGCCCCGACTTCGCCATTGCCCAGGTGGTGCCGCAAGGCGACGCGCGCATCACCACCGAGCGGGTCGAATTTGCGTCGCCACAGGGGTACGGCACCGGCAAGGCCTACGTGGCCAGGCCGGTCAATCCGGCGGGCAAGCTGCCTGCGGTGCTGGTGGTGCACGAAAACCGCGGCCTGAACCCGCACATCGAAGACATCGCGCGCCGCCTGGCGGTGGAGGGCTACCTCGCCTTCGCGCCCGACGCGCTCGCGCCGCTGGGGGGCTACCCCGGGGACGAAGACAAGGCGCGCGCCCTGTTCGCCCAGCTCGACCAGAGCAAGACGCGGCAGGACTTCATCGCCGCCGCAGGTGTGCTCCAGGGCCACGCCGACAGCACCGGCCGCGTTGGCGTGGTGGGCTTTTGTTACGGCGGTGGCGTGGCGCACATGCTGGCCACGCAACTGCCCGATCTGGCTGCGGCGGTGTCGTTCTATGGCAACCACCCGCCGACGCAAGACGCGGCCAGGGTGAAGGCGCCGCTGCTGATCCACTTGGCCGGGGTGGACGAACGCATCAACGCGGCCTGGCCCGCCTACGAAGCCGCGCTCAAGGCCGCCGGTGTGCGCCACACCGCGCACCAGTACCCGGGCACGCAGCACGGCTTCAACAACGACACCACACCGCGTTTCGATGCCGCCGCCGCCCGGCTCGCCTGGGAGCGCACCCTGGAATTTTTCGCCTTGCACCTCAAGCGGTGATTTGCCCGGCCCGAGCTGCACGCCTGGCCCGCGGGCAGCAGGGTCTGGGTCCTGCGACCCGCTCGCCACCACTGCCTGTTGAACAGGCGTTCTGAAGCCCGGCCTTGTGCGACAGGCACTTGCATCGCCCGTACAGAACTGGCCCGCACTTGTGCACAGACTTGTCCCCCGCTGGACGGGACAAGTTGCCCGGGGCGGGCCTTTCATTCCATTTCTAGATCATCCGTGTCGTTGTTGCTTCGCCTTGCCGTGCTGTAGCACTGTCTGCGGCTTCGCGCCCAGACTCAAATGATTTGGAAATGGAATCAGACCTCGCCACCGAAGCGTTTGATCAGGTTGTCGATGTATTTTTCGACCAGCTTCTCGAACTCGCCCTGCACCACCGGCACCACGATCATCTTCATCAGGCCGGGCAGCGGCACCTCGATCTCGCCCTGGATGGCCAGCGTGACGCCAGTGGACTTTTTGTGGTCCACGATCTTCCAGCTGCCACCCACCAGCGCATTGCCCACGCCCTTGACCGGGGTCCATTGCACCGTGCCTTTGGCCGCGTCGCTCACGTACTTGCTGGCGTACACGGTCTGGATGTTGACCTGCGTGGTGCCCACCTTCTCCATCTCCCACTTGTAGACGCCACCGCCCATGTCGGTGAGCTGTTCGACTTTGGGGAAATGGCTGACGGACGTGGGCACGTCCGAGAGCACGCCAAACACCTCGGCGGCCTTGGCCTTGACCTCGAATTCGTAACCCAGATCGATCTTGACGGTGATGCTCATGTGTCTCCTCTTGGGGTGGTCTGGAAGGAAATTCATTGTGGCACGGCGCCCCGCCACAGCGGTAGGGGTGCCTGCCCGGCGCACAATCCCGGTCTGATCGAGAAAGAAAACATCCTCCATGAGCATCCAGTGGTTCCCCGGGCACATGCACCTGACGCGCAAGGCGATCGGCGAGCGTGTGAAAGAAATCGATGTCGTGATCGAGATGCTGGACGCGCGCCTGCCCGGCAGCAGCGCCAACCCGCTGATGGCCGAGCTCACCAGCGGGCGGCCCACGCTCAAGGTGCTCAACAAGCAGGACATGGCCGACCCCGCGCGCACCGCGCTCTGGCTGGCCCACTACAACGCCCAGCCCCACACGCGAGCCATTGCGCTGGACGCGAGCGACACCGCGCCGGCGCGTGCCCTGATCGACGCCTGCCACCAGCTCGCCCCCTTGCGCGGCGGCATGGTCAAGCCCATGCGGGTGCTGATCTGCGGCATTCCGAACGTGGGCAAGTCCACGCTGATCAACACGCTCAAGGGCAGGCGCGCTGCCAAGACCGGTGACGAGGCGGGCGTCACGCGCACCGAATCGCGCATCGCGCTGGCCGACGACTTCTACCTCTACGACACGCCCGGCATGCTCTGGCCACGCATCGTGGTGCCCGAGAGCGGCTTCAACCTCGCCGCCAGCGGCGCGGTGGGCAAGAACGCCTACGACGAACAGGAAGTGGCCCACGAGCTGCTGGCCTTGCTGAAGGCCGATTACCCGGCCCTGCTGGAGGCGCGTTACAGGCTCGGCCTCACGCCCGAGGCGTACACGCAGGCACACGAGGACGAACTGCTCCAGGCCATCGGACGCCAGCGCGGTGCGCTCATGGGCGGTGGCAGGGTCAACCAGCAGAAGGCCGCCGAGCTGGTGATCGCGGACTTTCGTGCGCAGCACATCGGCCGCATCACGCTGGAGACGCCCGAGCAGTTCACCCGCTGGCTCCAGGCCGGTCTGCAGGCCGACGCCGATCGAACGGCGCGCAAGAACAAGCTGCGTGAGGACGGCCACATCCGCCCCGAGCGCAAGCCCAGAGCAGACCAGCGCAAAGCGCCCGGCAAGTCGCGCTGAACGGCCCGTGATCGACCTGCAGCGGGCGCACGGTGCAGCGCGCCCGGATCGCGATCAGGCCTCGATCAGGCCTCGATCTTCAGACGGTTGCAGAGCGCCACCCGGGTGCAGATGGTGTTCGCCCCGGGTCGGGGGTCACTTGTTCTTTTCTTTGCCGCGCGGCGGCACCGCGGTCACGGGCGGGGTGGGGCGGTCCGAGCTGACCGGGCCCTTGGGGGCCGAAGTGTCTTTCTTCGGTTTCTTCGACATCTTTTCGTTGCGCTGCTCTTTGCCCATGTGGATCTCCGTTGGCGGCTGCGGGGTGCGGCCTGGTGTGCCGATGTTAAGCCACGTGAAGCGCGGTTCAGGGCTTGCCCAGGCCCAGAAATGCCAGCAATTGGTGGGTCCCGAGGGTGCCGCTGTGGGTCACTGGCTGACCGGTACCGGCGTGCCGGGCCACGATGAAGGGCACCGAGTCGACGCCCAGCCGGTCCAGCAGCAGGGAGTTGGCCTTGATCGCCTGGAGGAGTTCGTCGGGCACGCTGGCCGAGGCCGACATGCCGCCTTGCCCCTGCAGCAAGGCGCTTTCGTGGGCCGACATCGCCGCCACCGGGTCGGTGGCCTGCAGCAGGGCGGCGCCCTGGGGCAGGCTTTTGGCGTTCATGATGGCCACCGGAACCCAGACAAATTTCACCTTGTCGAGCAGCGGCAGCGCGGCTTGCCAGAGGTGACCACAGTGCGGACACTGCGGATCGAACAGCACATAGACCGTGTTCGCGCTCATCATCGGGCCCGCCGTGAAACCCTTGCCAGCGGCGGCGACCGCGTCGTAGACCTGGGCGCTCGCAATCGGCGCGACCGCGCTGGTGGCTGGCGCTGTGGCCGGTTCTTTGGAGCAGGCGCTGAGCGTGAACGTCAGCACGCTGGCCAGAGGCAGGGCAAGGTGTCGCAGGCGCATGGTGGTGGCGGGCGGCAGGCCCGGTGATTGGGACTCACGGATTATCCGCGTCGGCGCTGGCAGGTCTACTCGGGAAAGGCTTGCCCAGGTCGATCACACGCGGGTCCAGGCGCCGTTGGCTTCGCTGGAGCGGATCATGGCGTTCACGAAACGCATGCCCACCCAGCCGTCGTGCGCGTTGGGGAAATGCAGCGCCAGCGGGTCGGGCGTGGTGCCAGCGCGGCGCGCCGCGATGGCCTCCGCTGCGTCCGAATACAGGTTCGCAAAGGCTTCCGGGAAACCCTCGGGGTGGCCCGCCGCCACGCGCGATGCGCGGCCCGCCAGCGGCAAGGTGCCGGGGCCGCGCGGGGTGCGCAGCTGGGCGGGTGCGCCCAGGGGTTTGAAGTGCAGCACCTGCGGGTGTTCCTGCGCCCATTCCAGCGAGCCCTTCGAGCCGCTCACGCGCAAGCGCAGGCCGTTCTCCACCCCTGCTGCGGCCTGCGTCACCCAGAAACTGCCACGCGCGCCACCCTGCAGGCGCAGCAGCGCGCCGGCAAAGTCGTGAGCGCTGTTGCCGGGCACCACGCAACCGACATCGGCCGCGAGCTCGGTCACTTCCAGCCCGGTCACGAAACGCAGCAGCTGGTGCGCGTGGGTGCCGATGTCGCCCATCACCAGCGAATCGCCGCCGCGCGCCGGGTCGGTCTTCCAGGCGGTGCGGCCCGGGCCGGGTTGGGCACGCCCGCCCTGCACGTATTCGATCTGCACCAAGCGGACCTCGCCGAGCTGGTCGTCGGCCACCATGGCGCGTGCCTGGCGCACCAGCGGGTAGCCGCTGTAGTTGTGGGTCAGGCAATACACGAGTCCAGTGTCCTGCACCCGCTGGCGCAACTGTTCTGCCTGCGCCAGGGAGTTGGTCATGGGCTTGTCGCAGATGACGTCGAAACCCTGCGCCAACGCGGCCATCGCAAAGGGAAAGTGGCTGTCGTTGGGCGTCATGATCGCCACCACATCGGCACCGTCCGGGCGGGTGGACTCGGCGGCGAGCAGTGCCATGGCATCGGGGTAGCAACGCTCGGCGGCCAGGCCGAGCTGGGCGCCGGCTGCGATCGATCGGGCCGGGTCCGAGGACAAGGCGCCAGCCACGATGTCGTAGCGGTCGTCCATGCGGGCCGCCAGGCGGTGAACCGGGCCAATGAAAGACCCTGGACCGCCGCCGATGACCGCCAGCCGCAGGCGGCGGCCGAGCAGGGCGATGACGGGGTTCATGTGGGGTAGGGATGTGGACATGGTGGCCAGGCGGTGAGAAAAAGCGTTGCCACGATTCTGTGCCCAAACCGCTGCATCCTGGCGCGTCGGTGGTGCACTACCATCGACCGCATGACCGTCCACTTCGAGAGCCTGCACCCCGCTTCCCTGTTCACCGAGGCTTTTGGCGTGACCGCGCCCGACGCGCCCTTGGTGCGCGAGCTCTGGCCGCGCCAGCTGGGTGCCTTCATCCGCCTGCGCGCCGCCGAGTCCGATACCGATGCCGCTGCACCCGGCCCGCGGACGACCGAATGCGTGGTCGGTCAGTTCGGCCTGGTGCCGCGCTGGGTCAAGTCGGCCTCCGACGCCCGGCTGCGTTCACCCAAGCTGGTGAACGCGCGCAGCGAGACCGTGACCACCTCCAACAACCTGCGCGAGGCCTGGCTGGCCGGGCAGCGCTGCATCGTGCCGATGCAGGCGTTTTTTGAAGACGATCTGCGCAGCGGCAAGGCCGTGCCGACCCGCATCGCCCGGGTGGACGGCCAGCCCATGGGCGTGGCCGGCTTGTGGGAGCGCTGGGTCGGTGCCGACGGGAGCGAGATCGTCAGCTTCACCCTGCTCACGGTCAACGCCAACAGCCACGCCCTGATGCACCGCTACCAGCAACCCGGTGCCGAGAAGCGCATGCCCGCGGTGCTCAACGAAGGCGGCTATGACGCCTGGCTGAAAGCGAGCCATCCGGAGAAAGCGCGCGAGTTCCTGCGCGCATACCCGGCCAACTGGCTGACCGCCAACCCGGTGCAAAAGAGCCGGTAGAAGAGCCGGTAGAAGAGCCGGTAGAAGAACTGACAGACCCTTGGTGCATCAGGCCAGCGGTTGCGGCACCGTCACCGTCACCAGCGGGTGCTCGGAACCGCAACCACTGGCGGTGTTGCGTTCGTGTGGTGGCATGCGCTCCATGGCCAGGCGCTCGGCCTGGTGCAACACATCCATCGGCTTCGCGTGCGCGGGTGCATGCCAGATCACGCCCACCCCCACGCGCGGCTTGAACACCTGGCGCACCTGGCGTTCGTCCAGCACCGACAGCGGCTCGGTGGCCATCGCCTGCAGGTAGGCCACCGTTTCATTCACGGGGGCGGCGTACTTGTCGGTCGACAGCAGCACCACGAAGCAGCGCGGCTGGGACAGGCCCACCACGCAGCGGAAACCCGCCGCGCGCCGGATGCGCGCCGCCAGTGTGAGCTGGATCTGTTGCTCCACACCGCGTCCGGCCGATTCGGCCAGCTCGTACAGGTTGCCCACGTACAGGCAGACCACGGTGCACTCGCCGTGCTGTCGCCCGGTGCGCCAGAACACGTGTTCCATCTCGGCCAGCAGCCCCGACCCGGTCAACAGGCCGGTGACCGGGTCGGCACCGACCTGCAGGCGCGAGAGGCGGGCCAGCTGCCGGTTGTGCCGGTTGCGCAGCAGGCCCAGCACCGAGGCCATGAGGAAGTAGGTCACCACCAGCACCGCGGTCAGCAACTGTGCGAGCGGCCCCATGCCTGGCTGCCCCAGTGCGTTGGCGTAGAGGCCACCGACCGCCAGCGCGAGGCAGACCAGGGCCAGCAGCATCCAGCGCGCCAGCGGGTCACCCAGCTTGGCTGCCCGCAGCGCAGCCACCATGCCCAGCAGCACGGGCAGCATGTTGAGCACCGCAGCGGCCAGCAGCAGGGGGCGAAAGTTTTCGCGCGACACCTGGCTGGCCAGCAGGGCCAGCACCACCGCCGCCGGAATCACCACCGCACCACCCCAGGTGGTGATGCGGTGCGCCAGTGCGTCACCGTGCGCACCACCCAGCCAGCGACCGAGAAAGTGCAAGGCCACACCGCCTGCCACGGGCCCCAGGCCAGCCTTCAGCACCATCAGCGCGCGTTCGGGCAAGGCCGGAAACAGCTGCTCCGGCAAACCCGTTATGACCAGGCAGGCAGCGCCAGGAATCAGCACGAAGACCAGGTTGCGGGCCGCGTCCGGGCTGCGGTTGCCCAGCACATCGCCCAGTGCCAGCGCGGCCAGGGTCAGCAGACCACCGAACATGGCTGACCAGATGGCGGTTTCGGCGATCGACATGGCGGCGATTATGGTGGCGCCGATGCATCGTGCCCGTGGCTTATGTCACGCTTCAGGCACCTTCGGGCCGCACCGAGCGGCGGTACCGGCGCAGGCGCTGGCGGCGCCACCGCGCTGAACAGCGGGACGGGCAGGCTCAGCCCGGGATCTCGGCTTCCACCAGCAGCGCCAGCAACTGCAGCGACTGCTGCCACCCGACGTAGCAGGCCTCGGTGGGGATCATGGCCGGAATGCCGCTCTGCACCGCCGTCAGTTCCGTGCCCACCGACACCGCTTTCAGCGTGACCGTGGTGATCATCTGGCCCGCCAGGTTCGGGTCGTCAAACACATCGGTGTTCACGATGCGCTCGTTGGGCACCAGTTCCAGGTACTTGCCGCCGAAGGCGTGGCTCTGGCCGTTGCCCAGGTGGGTGAACCGCATGCGGTAGCTGCCGCCGACCCGGGCGTCCATCTCCAGCACGCGGCCGGTGTAGCCGTGCGGCGGCAGCCACTTGGCCATGGCGTCCGGGTCGAGAAAGGCGCGGTACACCCGCTCGGGCGGGGCGGTGAAAACGCGGTGCAGGGTCACGGTGCCGGTGTTCATGTCGGGGCTTCCTCTGGCGGATGGGGCCGGTTCGGTGGGGTCATGGTGGAGCAGCCTGCCGCCCATGTCCACCGGCCACGCCAGGCCGCAGTTTCCGGGGCCGGGGCTTCGGGGTCATGTTGCAGTGCGTGAAAACCGTGGTGCACGGTGGGGCATTCCGGGTGCGGGTGCGCGCCCTGCGCCATCATGGGGCGACATGAAAAACCTGGACCACCTCCCCCTCGTCAAACAAGGCCTGTGGTTCTATGGCGGCGTGACCACCTGCCACGTGCAGATCGTGCACCACCACACCCTGTACGGCAGCGGCGACGCCGACGATCCGCCCGAACTCGCCCGCGACCGCGAGGTGGACTGTTACTACGTGCGCTTTGACAGACCGCACGAACCGGCCCACTGGCAAGACGGCGGCAGCGCGCTCTCGCTGCGCGAGGCGGTGTTTCTGGCCGAGCGCAAGCTCGGCCCCGTGGTGAACTGGGCCGACTGATCGCTCAGCCTCAAGCCGCGACCACCGGCACCGGTCGCGCCGCGTAACTCACATCCCCTTGCGCCCAGGTCATCAGGCGGTCGATGTTCGGGTGCTTGCCGGGGTTCGCGCGCGCGTCGGCCGTGTGCTCCGCGTACCACGCCAGCCCGAGCGCCGCCGCCGCGGGCGTGATGCGGCCGCCGTGCTGCGCCGCCAGCGCCGCGTACACCGCCAGCGAACCGGCCTGGCCGGGCTTGTTTTCGATCATGGCCAGCACCTCGCCCTGCTCGCCCAGCAGTTGCAGGGCGGCCAGCTGGGTGGTGGCGGGCAGGGTCTTGAGTCGTTCAGCGAAGTTCATGACAAGGCGTTCGGGGCAAAGGCCGCGATGTTGCCAGATCGTGCGGCCCCCGAGCGCCAGGGACAACCGACCACACAGAGGTTGCGGGTCTTTCGGGCACGGCCAAAAAACCCAGGCTCTGAGCGCTCAATGGCGTACCTTCGCCCTGCGGGCTGCGGTGCGAGCTGGCTTGGGGCGGCCCGGCGCGGCGCTCATGCGCAGAGGTTTTTCGGCTTTTCAGTCCACCACCACCGCATCGACTTCGATCACCCCCTCGAACAGGTCGATTGCCGTGGCCGCGACTTGCGCCGTGTCGGCGTACGCGTAGGCGCTCATGCCCAGGGCGCCCAGCACCGGCAGCCAGCGCGCCAGGCCCTTGCCCGCAGCCCTTTGTGCCAGCTTCGCGCCCACGCGCCGCGTGATCGTGCGGATCAGCAGCGGCGAGGCGCGCCGCACCAGCGTGCGCTGGCCCACGCGCACCACCAGGTCGCGCACACCTTGCGCCGCTGTGTGCTGGAACAGGCAGTACACCACCTGCTCCGGCGTCAGCGTGGCGTGCTTGCCGTACAGCGCCGCGATGTCGGCCACCATCTGCCGCTGGATTTTCCAGACACCCATCATCTCCGGCAGGATGGTCAGCCAGCCCAGCACACCCGGCGGCAAGGCCAGCGCGCCCGCCGCCAGCGCCGCCTTGGTCGCCGCCGCCTTGGCCGCCCTGCGGGCGTCTTCGGTCGGCGTTTCGCTGGGCAGCTTTTTCGAAGCCGACACCTTCCCCACCAGAGACAGGATGGCCTGTCCCAGGAACGAAGGGTCCGCGGTGGCGCCCTCTGCGGGCACGGTGGTGTTCAAGCGGTTGTGGATGGCCATGGCGTGGGGGTGGTGGCTGTGCCGCCATTGTTGCGCCACAGGTCGGTGGCGGCTGACACGCCATTGAAACCTGGTTGTCTTAGAACAGGGCATGGTCAAAAAACACCCCCCACTCCCTTTGGAAGCGTTCACGCCCGTTCCCCCGCCGTGGGACCGCAGCGTCTGCCTGGAACTGATCGATCAACTCTGGGCGCTGCGCGCCGCCATGCTGCAGAGCGAGCAGCGGTACGCCGACGCCATCGCAAGTGTCGCGCTCCACCAGCGCGAAAGTGCCCGCAACCTGGTGCACTTTCTGGCCCTGCGAGCGACCGACCTGCGCGAGTTGCAGGCCCGGCTGGCCTGGCTGGGCGTGTCCTCGCTGGGCCGGGCCGAATCGCATGTGCTGGCCAATGTGAACAAGGTGCTGGGCATCCTGCACCGGCTGACCGGCCAGGCCTGGCAAGACCGTTCGCCCGAAGAGCCGGTGGGCAGTGTCTCGGGGCCGGCGCTGCTGTGCGGTCATACCCAGGCGCTGCTCGGTCCGGTGGCGCGCGACCGCAGTGTGCGCATCATGGTCACCCTGCCCAGCGAAGCCGCCACCGATTACGCCCTGGTGCGCAGTCTGGTGGCTGCGGGCATGGACGTGGCGCGCATCAACTGCGCCCACGACGAAGCCGCCGACTGGAAGGCCATGGCCAAGCGGGTGCGGCGCGCCGCCAAGGCCGCGCAGCGCGAGGTGAAAGTCCTGATGGACCTGGGCGGCCCCAAGATCCGCACCGGACCGCTGCCGCCGGGCCCCACCGTGCTCAAGCTGCGACCGGTGCGCGACCAGCTCGGTTTTGCCACCGAACCCTGGCGCTTGCGGCTGCTGCACCCCGGCGCGAGCGCCGCGACCGGCGCCGAGCCGTGCATCGTGGTGGACGACAGCTGGCTGGCCCGCCTGCGCGTGGGCCAGCAGATTCACCTGAACGATGTGCGCGACAAAAAGCGCCGCCTGCTGGTGGTGCAGACCGGCACGCACGGCGTGCTGGTCGAGGGCATGCAGACCTGCTACCTCACGCCCGAGACGCCGCTGTCCGTCAAAGGGTTGCACGGGCGCCGCGTGCACACCGTCTACCCGGGTGGCATCGTGCCGCTGCCTGCCGCCATTCGCCTGCACCGGGGTGATCGGCTCAGCCTGGTCGCCCAGCCGCTGGACCCCGGACTGCCGCTGGATCCGCAGCACCCCCGCGTCGCCTGCACCCTGCCGCAGGTGGTCGGCCAGGTCCGCAGCGGCGAGCGTGTCTGGCTGGATGACGGGCGCATCGGCGCCGTGGTGCGCCAGGCCTCGCGCCACCAACTGGAGCTGGAGATCGTGGCGGCCCGCGACGGTGGCGAAAAACTCATGGCCGACAAGGGCATCAACTTCCCCGACAGCGAACTGGATCTGCCAGCGCTCACCGAGAAAGACCTGCAAGACCTGCAGACGGTGGCCAAGGTGGCCGATCTGGTGGGCCTGTCCTTCGTGCAGCGGCCCGACGACGTGCGCCAGCTGCTCGACGCACTGCAGCGGGTCGATGGAGGCCAGGTCGGCGTGGTGCTGAAGATCGAGACGCTGCGCGGCTTCGAGAACCTGCCCGAGCTGATGCTCGCGGCCATGGCCGGGCCCGCAGCCGGGGTGATGATCGCGCGCGGCGACCTGGCGGTGGAATGCGGCTACGAGCGCATGGCCGAGGTGCAGGAAGAAATCCTCTGGTGCTCCGAAGCCGCGCACATGCCGGTGATCTGGGCCACCCAGGTGCTGGAGAGCCAGGCCAAGACCGGCGTGCCCTCGCGGGCCGAAATCTCCGACGCCGGCATGGGTGTGCGCGCCGAATGCGTGATGCTCAACAAAGGCCCCTACATCGCCGAGACCATCCGGACGCTGGACGACATCCTGCGCCGCATGGCCGGCCACCAGACCAAAAAGACACCGCTGCTGCGCGCCCTGCGCGCATGGGGGCCGCCCGGCTGAAGCCGACGCAGAGCGTGGCCTTTCCGCTCGGGTCCGCCGCCTTCAGCTCGCCAGCACCGAACCGTCTTTGGCGCGGTCGCGGGCCAGGGTTTCGGCATCGCTCTTGCGGCGGAAGAACACCGTGACGATGCTGGAGGTGATGACGATGAAGAGCGAGTACAGCACCGGAATCAGCAGCACTTCCTGCTGCTGGGTGCCGGTGAAGGTCAGCGTGACGATCAGCACCGCCAGCGGGCCGTTCTGGATGCCGGTCTCCAGCGCGATGGTGCGGCTGCGGTTCGGGTCCTGCTTGAGCAGGCGCGCCAGCACGTAGCCCAGGCCGATGCCGAAGACGCCCAGCCCGATGGCGGCAAAAAACACGTACCACGGCGTGCTGGCCAGCAGCAGGTGGTTGCGCGGAATCCAGGTGAACACCAGGAACAGAATCACCGCCACCCCCAGCATGCCACCCATCAGTTCGATGCTGGCCCCGATGTTCGGGTTGAGCTTGCGCAGCACCATGCCGATGACGGTGGGCACCAGCAGCACAAACAGCACCTGTGCCACGTTGCCCGCCGGGATCTTGAAGTCACCGCTCAGCCCAGCCAGTTGCGAGTAGAACTCCAGCAGCGCGGGCACCATGCCCAGCGCGACCAGCGACGACATCGAGGTCATCATGATGGAGAGCGCCAGCACCGCCTTGCTGAAGTAGCTGAAGATGTTCGAGGTGGTGCCGCCGGGCATGCAGGCCATGAGGATCAGGCCCACCGTCAGGCCTGGCGACAGGTCCAGCGCCTGCGCCAGCAAAAAGCCCAGCAGCGGCATGATGCCGTACTGGCACAGCAGGCCCACCAGCACGCCCTTGGGCTTGCG
>PNMN01000023.1 GCA_013823655.1 Comamonadaceae bacterium
GCGGGCTGCGGTGCGAGCTGGCTTGGGGGCGGCCCGGCGCTGCGCTCACTGGAGTACCTTCGCCCTGCGGGCTGCGGTGCGAGCTGGCTTGGGGGCGGCCCGGCGCTGCGCTCATGCCTCCGGCCCCACGGAACGGCGTGCCGGGGTGGCCTGGTGCACGCGGCGGCGATAGGCCCGAACCACCTCGGCCACGCTGGGCCGCTCATGGGGCGGAAGCACACGCAGCCGGATCAGGTGTTCACCCAGGAACATCAGCCCCATCAGCGGACCGGTGAGCAAGTTGGCGTGCACCGACCACACCGCCGCCGACGCCCAGAGGTACAAGCCGGTGGACACGAGGGCGTTGGCGACGAAAAACACCGTCCAGGCCAGCGTCACCTGGCGCGTGTAGCGCACCTTGCGGGTCGAGAGTGCGTCGCCGTAGATGAAGCGCGCCATGCTGGTGATGAGGGCATCGCCATCGCCCCGCAGCGTGCGGCCAAATATCACCGCCAGCGCCAGGTGGCTGCCCAGATGTTGCAGGTAGTAGAGCAGCGAGACGTTTTGCCGCAGCTGGGGCCACAACGCCCAGATCGCAGCCACCGCCCCGAACAGACCGGCGCAGAACAGCCAGCGACTGCGGGCCTGCCACAGCAGGACCGCCAGCGCCACCAGGGCGGGCGTCAGCGCCACTGCGGCATTGAGATCGATGCTGCCGACCCCGGCGCTGCCCAGATGTGCCGCCACCGCCCAGCAGATGATCAGGATCACCGTGGCGCCGACCCGCCATGCCTGCGCCCAACCGAGGTTCATTTGGTGCGCTGGGTGGCGATTCGGGCGCAGAGGGAACGCAGGGACGCGTAGACCTGCACGTTGTTCTCGACGTCCGAGCGCAACTGGAAGCCGTAGTGCTTGGAAATGACGAGGGAAATCTCCAGCATGTCGATCGAATCAAGGCCCAAGCCATCGCCATACAGCGGTTCGTCGGGCTGCACGTCCTGGGGCAGGATGTCCAGGTTCAGGGCCTCCACGATCAAGGTCGCCACCTCGCTCATCAGCGCGTCGAGGGAAACGGGAACGGTGTTTTCAGACATGAATGGATCAGGTTGGAATGGGAGAAGTGTGTGTCGGGACGGCCCGGAACGCCAGCACGGCGTTGCTGCCGCCAAACGCAAAGGAGTTGGACAGCGCGGCCCGCAGCGATGCCCGAGGCCGCCCCTCGAACACATGGCCCACGCCTGCGCAGGCCGGATCGAGGCGGCCCTGCAGATGTGCCGTGGGTGGAATGGCCTGCTCGCGCAAGGCCAGCACGGTGGCCAGCAGTTGCTCAAAAAAATGGTCGGTATCGCCGCCGTGGGGACTGACCAGCCCCAGGCCCGTGATGGCCACGCGCATCATGCTGCGGACTTGGTCGCGAACAAGCCTTCGAGCAGCGCCGTCATATCGCCCACCGTCTGCGGAATCGCCCTGTCGGCATCGATTGAGATGCCCAGTCGTTCCTGGAAAAACTTGGCAATGAGATCTTTGACTTGCATGACATACATTTCAGGGTGGCCGTGCCGACGCAGTCCCGCCGGATGCACGGTCTGGCGTGACAGGCCGAACTGTTCGCAGCAGCCCTCCCTCCTGCGAAAACCAGCGCCCAAGGCGTGTTTTTTTAACCGGTTATTGTAACCGCCGACCCTCTCTGAAGATGGCTTCGTCGCCCTGTGTCTGATCGCGGCCCTCCTGGGCCCGAAAGCCCCTTTTCACTGTTACGCATGCTGCACACAGACCCCCGCGCGAATCCGCTTCAGCGCAACCCGGTCGGCCATCATGGCGCCTGACTGGTTGCGCGACATCGGTCGCCGGGTGCTTGTGCTCTGGCCGCTCAAGGCCGTCGGCACCTCGCTGTTCATGGTCCTGTTCTTCTGGGCCTATTTCGCCATTCAGAACCACCCGCTGAACAGCGCGTTCGTGATGCCCGAAATCGCGCTCGATCACTGGGTCGCGTTCACGCCAGCGTCCTACCCGGTCTACGTGTCGCTCTGGGTTTATGTCTCCCTGCCGCCGGCCCTCATCGGCAACTTCCGAGCGCTGCTGCACTTTGGCCTCTGGATGAGCGCCCTGTGCCTGTTTTGCCTGGCGTTGTTCTGGATATTCCCGACCCAGACGCCCGATTTCGGCATGGACTGGAGCCTCTACCCCGGACTGGCCACCATCAAGGGGCTGGACGCCGCGGGCAACGCCTGTCCGTCGCTGCACGTGGCTTCGGCCGTGTTCACCGCGTTCTGGCTCGACCGCTTGTTTTCAGAATTGCAGGCGCCACGGACCTTGCGGGCGATCAACCTGGTGCACTGCCTGGCCATCACCTGGTCGACCATGGCCACGCTGCAGCACGTGGCGCTGGACGCGCTGGCCGGCGCGGTGGTGGGCACGCTCTTCGCCGTCGCGTCGTTGCGGGCGATGCGGGCGGGCGGACCCTTGCGCATCTGAGGTGCTTGGGGATCGGTCGCACCGCACGCACGCCACTTCCGTGCGCAACTCGCGGATCAGCCGCAGAATTTTGCGGCCACCCCAGCCACCCGCGCACCGAACAAACGCGCGGTCTCCAGGTCGCCGGGCAACATTTCGTTGGCACCGGCGTCCGACGGGCTCTGGGCCATGGCACCGCTGAACGAACCGACGTAGTTGACGTCGTTGCGCTGCGCGGCCTTGCTGTTGCTGGGCATGAGACCAGTACCGACCCAGACGCCGCTGTGCTGCATGGCCAGGGTGAACAGGTAGTGCAGCGTGGAGAGCTTGTCGCCGTTCATGGTGGCGCTGTTGGTGAAGCCGGCGAACACCTTGTCTTTCCAGGCTTGCGTGAACCAGGGCTTGCTGGACGCATCGGCAAACTTCTTGAACTGCCAGCTCACGCTGCCCATGTAGGTGGGCGAACCCATGATGATCGCGTCGGCCGCGGCCAATGCCTCCCAGCCGCCGGCGGGCAGGTTGCCATCGGCGTCGATCGCCAGCAGCTCCGCACCGGCGCCGTCCGCCACCGATTGCGCCATGCGCTGCGTGTGACCGTAACCCGAGTGATACACCACAATGACTTTGGCCATGAAAAACTCCTGTTGAAATGCGCCGAAGCGCGATGGGGGAAAAAAAGCTCAGGCAGACAGATCGAACACCAGCACCTCGGCGGCATCGCCGTGGTCCAGCTGAAGCCGCGCTTCACCGTCCAGCAAGGCGGCATCGCCAGCGTGCAGCCGCTCACCGTTCACGTTCAGCGCGCCGCGCACCAGGTGCACGTAGGCCTTTCGCGCGGGGTCCAGTGCCAGCTCGGCGGTTTCGCTGCCGTCCAGCAGGCCGGCGTACAGCGCCGCATCGGCGTGCATGCTCACCGAGCCGTGCGCGCCGTCGGGCGAGGCCACCAGTTTGAGTTGGCCGCGTTTGTCTGCCGCTGCAAAGCTCTTCTGTTCGTAGCCGGGCTCGATGCCGTGCACGTTGGGCTCGATCCAGATCTGCAGGAAATGGGTGGTCTGCTCCGGCGCATGGTTGAACTCGCTGTGCATCACGCCCTTGCCAGCGCTCATGCGCTGCACGTCGCCGGGCGGAATGCCTTTCACGTTGCCCATGCTGTCCTTGTGCGCCAGCTTGCCCTGCAGCACGTAGCTGATGATTTCCATGTCGCGGTGGCCGTGCGTGCCAAAGCCGGTGCCGGGCGCGATGCGGTCCTCGTTGATCACGCG
Source organism: Comamonadaceae bacterium (assembly GCA_013823655.1). Taxonomy (GTDB): domain Bacteria; phylum Pseudomonadota; class Gammaproteobacteria; order Burkholderiales; family Burkholderiaceae_C; genus Hydrogenophaga. The sequence continues at coordinate 3,696 of PNMN01000023.1, forward strand.
CAGGTTGCCCCAGCCCATCCAGGCCGGATCGAAGTAGCCCGCAAACGAGAACGAGTGGTGGCTCTTGAGCCAGCCGTGGTCGGCGTAGCCGCGTTCCTGGGAGCGTCGAATCTGCATCATGGTCGGTCTCCGTGGGTTCCAGCCGGTTTGCCAGCGAGAACTGCATTGTGAACAGCGCAGAACCGGCACAAGCGGCAGCCATTTGATGGCATCATTCAAATCGGTTGAATGATGGATGCCTGATGCATCAAATCCGGAGTCCACACCCATGGCCATACCCACCCAGCGCGCCGCCCTCTCGCCCGACAACCTGGGCCTGCTCGAAGCCGTGGCCCGCCTGGGCAGCATGGCCGCTGCGGCACGCGAGCTGGGCATGGTGCCGAGTGCGCTCACCTACCGGGTGCGCCAGATCGAAGACGCGCTCGATGTGCTGCTGTTCGACCGCAGCGCACGCCGCGCCCAGCTCACACCCGCCGGGGCCGAGCTGCTGCGTGCCGGCCAGTACCTGCTGGACGAGCTCGATGCGGTGGCCCAGCGCGTCAAACGCGTGGCCACCGGCTGGGAGCCACAGCTCAGCATCGCGGCCGACGCCATCATTGCCCGCGCCACGCTGTTCGAGCTGTGCGAGGCCTTTTACGCCACCGGAGCACCCACGCGGTTGAGGCTGCGCGCCGAGACGCTCTCCGGCACGCTCGAAGCGCTGCAAAGCGGCCAGGCCGACCTGGCCCTCGGTGTGGCCGCCGATCTCTCGCTGACCGAGATACAGACCGCGCCGCTGGGCCAGATGCGCTTTGTCTACGCGGTGGCACCACACCACCCGCTGGCCGCAGCCGACCACAGCCTGTGCGACGAAGAACTGCGCGACCACCGCGCCGTGGCCGTGGCCGACAGCACACGCCGCGGCAGCGGCCAGACGCACAACCTGCTGCCCGGGCAAGACGTGTTCACCGTGCCCACCATGCAGCACAAGCTGGAGGCGCAGCTGCGCGGCCTGGGCTGCGGCTTCCTGCCGCTGCCACTGGCCCAGCCCTACATCACCGCCGGGCGGCTGGTGGTCAAGGCGGTGCAGCGGCCCAACCATCCGATCCGTCTCGCCTACGCCTGGCGCCGCCCGCGCACAGCGGCCGACACCGGGCAGGCCATGCGCTGGTGGCTCGACCAGTTGCAGCACACCACCACCCGCGAAGCCCTGCTGGAAAACCACCACCTGGGTTGATCCAAACAGGGCTGTCGACGCCGACAGGACTGCTAAAGTCAAACCATTCCATCCATCTACCGCACCGAGCCATGAACAACAAGACAAAACGCGCCCGACCTGCCGCCCCCTCCAAAGCCCCGCAAACCGCCCGCCCGGCCAGGAAAGCCGCAGGCAAGACGCCGCTGCACTTCGCCGTGGTGGGCGCGGGCATGGCCGGGGTGGCCTGCGCACGCACGCTGCTGCAGGCCGGCCACCGCGTCACCGTGTTCGAAAAGAGCCACGGCTTCGGTGGCCGCATGTCAACCCGCCACACCGAGTTCGGCGGCTTCGACCACGGCTCGCAATACTTCACCGTGCGCGACAAGCGCTTTGCCCGCGCCCTGCTCACGGCCCAGAACGTGGTGCGCCCCTGGAGCGTGAGCACGGTGCGCGTGCTCGACGAGTTCGGCCACGTGCTGGCCAGCGCCCCACCGCCCAGCGAGCCGCATTTTGTCGCCACGCCGGGCATGAGCGCGCTGGTCCACCACTGGATGCAGCCGCTCGCCCACCCCGAGCTGCACGGCCAGCCCAGCGCCCGCACCCTGACCGAAACCCGCGTCACCCACCTGGAGCGCGATGCGCTGCACCCGGAACAATGGCAGCTGCGCGCCGAAGACAACGAAGGCGGCCAGCATGTGATCGGCGGCTTCGACCGCGTCGTGCTCGCCATTCCGCACCTGCAGGCACACGACCTGCTGCTCGCTTCCGGCCACACGCCCGAACTGCGCCGCGAACTCACTGCGGTGCAGGTGGCGCCGTGCTGGACCCTGATGGTGGCCTACCCGCAGGCCATGCAGCCCGGCCTGCCGCACATCGGCCCGCAGTGGAACGCCGCGCGCAGCACGCACCACCGCATCAGCTGGCTGGCGCGCGAGAACAGCAAGCCCGGACGCGAGCGCATCGAACGCTGGACCATCCAGGCCAGCCCCGCGTGGTCGGCCAAACACCTGGAGGACGACGCCGAGCGCGTCAAAGCCAAACTGCTCAAAGGGTTTGCCGAGATCACCGGCATCCGCGCCACGCCCAGCCACGCCGTGGTGCACCGCTGGCGCTTTGCACAAACCCAGCAGCCGCTGGGCAGGCCGTTCATCCACGACCAGGCCCAAGGCATCGGCCTGTGCGGCGACTGGTGCCTGGGCCACCGGGTGGAAGACGCGTTCGTGTCGGGCCTGGAACTGGCGCTCTCGATGCTGTGAAGCCGGTCGGCGACGCATGTTTCGCCGCCGGGCCGCCCCCAGGCGAAACAGCCCCCTCGGGGGGCAGCGAGCCGCGCAGCGGCGCAGCGTGGGGGCCAGGTTTCGCCGCCGGGCCGCCCCCAGGCGAAACAGCCCCCTCGGGGGGCAGCGAGCCGCGCAGCGGCGCAGCGTGGGGGCCAGGTTTCGCCGCCGGGCCGCCCCCAGGCGAAACAGCCCCCCTGGGGGGCAGCGACCCGCGCAAGCGGCGGAGCGTGGGGGCCCTGTACCGAGGGCGGTTCGCACCCTCCCCCACCGGCCCGTTGCACGCGGGCTCGCTGGTGGCGGCGCTGGCCAGCTGGCTGGATGCGCGGGCCCACGGCGGCGCGTGGATCGTGCGCATCGAAGACGTGGACACGCCGCGCTGCGTGCCCGGCGCCGACCGCCTGATCCTGGATCAACTCGCCACCTGCGGCCTCCTCAGCGACGAACCGGTGCTCTGGCAATCGCAGCGCGGCGCGCTCTACCAGCAGGCGCTGGACCGGCTCATCGCCAGCGGGCGGGCCTACCCCTGCGGCTGTTCGCGCAAAGACATCGAAGCCGCGCTGCTGGCGCAAGGTGTTCACCGCGAGCGCCACCACGCTGCGGTCTACCCCGGCACCTGCCGCCCGGAAAACGGCGGCCTGCAGGGCAAGCCGGCACGGGCCTGGCGCTTCGCCGTGCCGACCGGTCAGGCGCCCGTGCATTGGCCAGACCAGCGCCTGGGCCTCCAGAGCCAGGACGTTGCCTGCGAAGTGGGCGACTTCATCCTGAAACGCGCCGACGGCCTCTGGGCTTACCAGCTCGCCGTGGTGGTGGACGATGCGGACCAGGGCATCAGCCACGTGGTGCGCGGCGCAGACCTGGCCGACAACACGGCGCGCCAGATGCTGCTGCAGCGGGCACTGGGCCTGCCCACGCCGGTGTACCGGCACACCCCGCTGGTGCTGGGCGACAACGGCGAAAAGCTCAGCAAACAGAACGGCGCGCAGGCACTGGACCTGTGCAGCCCGGTGGCGGCACTGAACCAGGCAGCAGCGTGCCTGGGTTTGCCCCCGGCGCATGGACCGCTGGGCCAGGTGCTGGCCCGCTGGATCGGGCACACGGCGCAACATCAGGGCTGAGAGGCAACTGGCCACCCGCCTCCTACAATCTGGCTCCCCTTTCTCCGCCCGCCATGACCGATCCACGCCACGCCAGTCCCGCCAAACCCCGCCCCGAAGACGCGCCCTATTTGCGCGTGATCAAAAGCTACGTGCTGCGCGCCGGACGCATGGGCCCGGGGCAGGAACGTGCCTACGAACAGTTCGGCCCACGCTTCCTGCTCAACTACAACGCCGGGCAGCCGCTGGACACCACCGCCGCCTTTGGCCGCAGCGCGCCGCTGATCCTGGAAATCGGTTTCGGCATGGGCGGCGCCACGGCGCACATTGCCCAGGTGCGCCCGGGCGACAACTTCCTGTGCTGCGAGGTGCACGAACCCGGCGTGGGCGCGCTGCTCAAACTGTGCGGCGAACAGGGCATTCAGAACATCCGCATCTTGCGCCACGACGCGGTGGAGGTGCTGGAGCACATGCTGCCCGAGCAGAGCCTGGACGGTGTGCACATCTTCTTTCCCGATCCCTGGCACAAGAGCCGCCACCACAAGCGCCGCCTGATCCAGGGGCCGTTCGTGAACCGGCTGGCGCGGCATCTCAAGCCCGGTGGCTACCTGCACCTGGCGACCGACTGGGAGCCGTACGCGCAGCAGATGCTGGAGGTGCTGCGCGCCGAGCCGCTGCTGCAGAACACCGCAGCGCAGGCCAGCGACGGTTTCGTCCCCCAGCCCGACTACCGGCCATTGACCAAGTTCGAGAACCGTGGCCTGAAGCTGGGCCACGGTGTGTGGGATCTGGTGTTCCGCCGGGTCTGAATGTGGCCCTATTCGGCGGGCACTTCGTCACTGCCCAGCACCACATCGGCCGTCTTGCCGATGACCTTGCCGCCGATCCTGGCCGTGCCCACCGCAGCGTCCACCGCCAGCCCGGCCACCCCCAGCGCAGCGGAGGCCGCCATGTCGGCCACGGCGATCACCGCGCAGCCACTCAAAGCCAGACTGCCCAGCGCCAACACGGCGGCCAGGGGCCGCGAGCGCGGGCTGGCGGTCGGGGGTTGCTGTGCCGGGATGTTCATGTCGGAGGTGGACTTTGGGCGGTTGGCGACCGTGGCCCTCGGGCCAGCGGTGGAATGCGCAGGAGAATACCCGTCTTGCACCGCCCGCTTGTAACCACATCTTTCTGCAGCCACCAACGGCTTCCTGATCCGTTCGCATGTCACGCCCTGCCCGCCCTCCACCGATCCCGACGCGACACGGCGTGTCGGCCAGCTGCGTGGCCCTGCCAAGCTTCAAACCGGGCGCGCAGCCCTGGGCCAGCGTGCTGGATTTCCTGGCCGAGCGCCTGCCCCAGCCTGGCCGTGAGGGCTGGGCCGGACGGCTGGAGCGCGGCGAGGTGCTGGACGAAAACGGCCACGCCCTCCCACCCGGCGCAGCCTACCGGGGCGGCACGCGCATCCACTACCACCGGGCACTGGCCGACGAAGTGGTGGTGCCCTTCGAAGAGACCTTGGTCTGGCAGGACGCGCACCTGGTGGTGGCCGACAAGCCCCACTTCCTGCCGGTCACGCCGGGCGGGCGCTACGTGCAGCAGAGCCTGCTGGTACGCCTCAAGCGCCGGCTGGGCATCGACACGCTCAGCCCCGTCCACCGCATCGACCGCGAGACCGCGGGGCTGGTCCTGTTCAGCGTGCGCCCACAGGATCGCGCGGCCTACCAGGCGCTGTTTCGCGAACGTCTGGTGGAGAAGTGGTACGAAGCCATCGCACCGCAGGACACCGCACTGGCGATGCCGCTGCTGAGGCGCAGCCGCATCGTGGAAGAAGAAGGCGCGTTCTTCCGCATGAACGAGGTGGCGGGAGAGCCGAACAGCGAAACGCGCATCCAGCTGCTGGAGCAGCGCGGACCCTGGGCGCGTTACCGGCTGGAACCCGTCACCGGCAAGCGCCACCAGCTGCGCGTGCACATGAACGCGCTCGGCCTGCCCATCGCGGGCGACCAGTTCTACCCGCGTGTGCTGCGCGGTCCAGACGAAGCGGAAGACTTTGCGAACCCGCTGCGCCTGCTGGCGCGGGGCATCGCTTTCACCGACCCGGTGACGGGTGAAGGCAGGCGGTTTGAAAGCGGACGAGCCCTGGACTGGCCTGCAGTGAGACCGCGCTGACTCTGGCCGCAGGAAAACGAACTCGCTGCCGACTGCGCCCCGCACCAGGCCTGCCCACCCGCTACGGCGCAAAGTATCGCTGCTACTTTCCGGGCATTGCGCTGATCTGTCCTTGAGCGAGCAGGTAGGAACCCTGTAGCCATCCCGGGGCACGCGTTCCGGGGCACGAGCAAATGGCGCAACCCTGCCACGCATAATCGCAGAGTCGCTCGTGTAAAGCCCTTATTTCAATCACGTTTTGCCACGCCTGACCCCCTACCAATCCCAATACGTCGCCTGGCAGCTGTCGCGCCGCATGGGCGCCGATTCGGTCGACCTGCTGGCGTCCACGCTGGTGGATGCGCAAGTCGATCTGAACCCGCACCAGGTCGAGGCGGCGCTGTTCGCTTTTCGCAGCCCCTTGTCCAAGGGCGTGATCCTGGCCGACGAGGTGGGACTGGGCAAAACCATCGAGGCCGGACTGGTCATCGCCCAACGCTGGGCCGAGCGCAAGCGCCGCATCCTCATCATCACCCCTGCCAACCTGCGCAAACAGTGGCACCAGGAACTGCAAGACAAGTTCAGCCTGCAGGCCCTCATTCTGGAAAGCAGCAGCCACCGGCAGCTCATCGAGGCCATGGAAAACCGCTTGACCGGTTCGGTGACGACACACCGGGCATTCACAATTCAGTGGTCACTCCATTGATCCAGGGAGACAGCCATGTCTGCGACCAACTTCAAAACCGAAAACAACACCTACCGCAAGCTCATCGGTAACGGTCTGACCTACAAAATCCCCCGATTTCAGCGGGACTACAGCTGGACGGAAGACGAGTGGGAAGACTTGTGGGCAGATATCCTGGGCGTGCTGCAGGAAGGTGGGGAACCGGCGCACTACATGGGCTACCTCGTTCTGCAGTCTCAAGACGAAAAGACCTTCGATGTGATTGACGGCCAGCAACGCCTGACCACCTTGACGCTCATCGTGCTGGCTGCACTGAAAAACCTGCAACGACTCGTCAACGAGAAAGTGCAGCCAGACCAAAACCAACGGCGCATGGACCAGATTCGCCAGACCTACATCGGCTACCTTGACCCCGTCACCTTGGTATCTCGAACCAAGCTGACGCTCAACCGCAACAACGATCACTACTTTCAGACCTACCTGGTTGCCTTGGGGCATTTGCCGCAGCGCGGTTTTCGTGCCTCCGAGCACGCCTTGCGCAAAGCCTTTGAATGGTTTGAAAGAAAGGTGCGCGAACACGCCCGGCGCAGTGGTGGCGATGAAGGCGTCACACTGGCGAGTCTGGTCGAGACGATGAGCGACAAGCTGTTCTTCACAGTCATCAGCGTGACCGATGAACTCAACGCATTCAAGGTTTTCGAGACCCTCAATGCGCGTGGCGTGCGCTTGTCGTCCACCGATCTGCTTAAAAACTACCTTTTCTCGGTCCTGCACCGGGAAACCGAACATCCACACGAAATGCAGGTGCTGGAAGATCGTTGGGAAGCCATGGTGACGCGTTTGGGCAGCGAGAGTTTTCCCGACTTCTTGCGCGTGCATTGGATCAGTCGGAAGAGCTTTGTACGGCAGGCCGAGCTGTTCAAGACCATCCGCAGCAAAGTGGCCTCGCGTGAAGCGGTGTTTGAATTGCTGCGCGGCATGGAGGAGGACATGGACAGCTACCTGGCGCTGACCAACCCCGAAGCCTCGCAATGGACACCCGAACTTCGAGAACAGGCGCAAAAGCTGCGCATGTTCAGTGTGCGGCAGCCCTTCCCGCTGATTGTTGCGGCGCATCGGAAACTACAGGCGGGCGACTTCTCTACCTTGCTCAAGGCTTGCGTCACCATTTCTTTCCGCTACAACGTGATCGGCAGCCAGCCCACCAACGAACAGGAACGCGTGTACTACGCGGTGGCGCAGAAGTTGTCCGCTGGTGAAGTGACCAACGCGCGTCAGGTACTGGATGCCTTGAAAGCGGTGTACCCCACCGATGAAGCTTTCAAGAGCGCGTTTGCCGACAAGATCATTCGCACCACGAACTCCCGCAACCTGCGGATCGTGCGCTACATCCTGTGTGCGCTGGAGCGTCAGCTCAACAACACAGACCATGATTTTGAAAGCGACACATTCAACGTGGAGCACGTATTGCCCCAAAACCCGGGCAACGGCTGGCAGACTTTTACCGATGAGGAAGCCGAAGCGCTGACGTACCGGATCGGCAACATGACCCTGATGGCCAAGGGCGCCAACAAAGACGTCGGCAACGCCTCGTTCGCGGTCAAAAAGCCCGTGCTGGCGGCCAGCGCATTCGAATTGACGCGCAAGGTGGCCGAGGACAACGCCGACTGGACGCCCGAACGCATCGCCGCCCGCCAGAAAACGTTGGCGCGGCTGGCCACCAGTGTGTGGCGTGTGGCGCAGCTCTCCGACTGACGCCCGCTCTGAAACCCCTGAACCCATGACCCGACAAAAACTCGAACTCACCTGGATCGGCAAGGACCAGCGGCCACGGCTGGAGCCGCGCATCTTGCTGGAAGACCCGGCCCGCAGCTACCACGCCAAGCAACGGGTGACGGAGAACGACCTGTTCGACAACCGGCTGATCAAGGGCGACAACCTGCTGGCGCTGAAAGCTTTGGAGGCGGAGTTCACGGGCAAGGTGAAGTGTGTGTTCATCGACCCACCGTACAACACCGGCAGCGCGTTCACGCACTACGACGACGGGCTGGAGCACTCCATCTGGCTGGGGCTGATGCGGGATCGGCTGGAGATCATTCGGCGCTTGTTGGCGGAGGACGGCTCGCTGTGGATCACGATTGACGACAACGAGGCGCACTACCTCAAGGTGCTGTGTGATGAGGTGTTTGGCCGAAAGAACTATCTCAACACCGTTTGTTGGGAGAAGGTCTACACGCTGAAAAACACGGCGAAGCACTTCTCTGAGATGCACGACTTTGTGTTGGTCTACAGCAAGGATATTCAGCGGGTTTTTTTTCAACCGCTTCCGCGCGGAGAAAAGCAGAATCAAAGCTTTACGAACCGCGATGGTGATCCTAGAGGGCCTTGGCTGGACAGTGCTGTACATGCGCGCAACTTTTACAGTAAGGGCTCCTATGTAGTTGTTAGCCCTGGCGGAAAGTCGTTTTCGCCGCCACCAGGGAGGTATTGGACTGTGTCCGAAGACAATTTTCGAGCCTTAGACGTGGACAGCCGAATTTGGTGGGGCAAGGATGGAAACAATGCTCCGCGCAAGAAGACGTTTCTTGCAGAAGTCAAAGGCGGCATTGTTCCTGGCACCATTTGGAGTCATGAAGAGGCAGGCCAAAACGCTGAAGCAAAGGCGGAAATCAAGGCGCTTATCGGCGAAGGGGATGAGGTGTTCATAACGCCGAAGCCGGAGCGATTGATTCAACGGGTTTTATCTATTGCGACGTCTTCCGGCGACCTTGTCCTCGACTCCTTCGCCGGCTCCGGCACCACCGGCGCAGTCGCCCACAAAATGGGCCGTCGCTGGATCATGGTGGAGCTGGGCGAACACTGCCACACGCACATCGTCCCGCGCCTTCAAAAAGTGATCGACGGGCAAGACCCCGGCGGCGTGACGCAGGCCACCGGCTGGCAGGGCGGCGGCGGCTTTCGCTACTACGAGCTGGCGCCCACGCTGTTGAGCACCGACCGCTGGGGCAACCTGGTGATCAACCCCGAGTACGACGCCACCATGCTGGCGGCGGCCATGTGCAAGCTGGAGGGCTTCAGCTACGCGCCCAGCGAGGTGTTGTGGTGGCAGCAGGGTCGCAGCAGCGAGCGCGATTTCATCTACGTGACCACGCAGACGATGAGCGCCGAGCAGCTGGAGGCACTGAGCACCGAGGTGGGTGAAGAGCGTTCGCTGCTGGTGTGCTGTGCGGCCTACCGGGGCGTGACGGCAGCGCAAACGGCCGAGCGCTGGCCGAACCTCACCATCAAGAAAATTCCCAAGATGGTGAAGGACCGCTGCGAGTGGGGCCATGACGACTACAGCCTGAACGTGGCCAACCTGCCCATGGCGCAGAAACCGGTGGCCGAGGTGGCGGCGCAGGACGACCTGTTCGCCAGGGACGAGGCCTGACGTGACCCGTCCCAAGATCATCATCATTGCGGGCCCCAATGGAGCGGGCAAGACCACTTTTGCTCGCGAGTTCCTGCCGCAAGAGGCTGGGTGCCCGGTGTTCGTGAATGCCGACCTGATTGCGGCAGGGCTCTCACCTTTTGCGCCTGAGCGCGCGGCTCTGCAAGCGGGCCGCCTGACGCTGGAGGCGATTGCCCAGCATGTGGCACGCCGCGAGAGTTTTGCGTTTGAAACCACCTTGTCGGGCAGGGCCTACGCGCGGCAGATTCCGCAATGGCGTGCACTGGGCTACAGGGTGGAACTGTTTTTCCTGAACCTGCCGTCAGCGGACATGGCGGTGCAACGTGTGGCCGAGCGGGTGCGCCAGGGCGGGCACCACATCCCGGAAGCCACCATCCGCCGCCGCTATGACGCCGGGCAACGGTTGTTGACCGAGGTTTACCAACCACTGGTAGATCAATGGGTTCTGTACGACAACGCGGGCGAGGAACCCGTCTTGATGGACTGGATTGAAAAGCCATGACCACACCCAAAAAAGTGAGTGCACCGGCTGCTGCCTACCGCGTGTTGCCAGCAAGTGCCAACGCCGATATCAAAGGCTCCCTGCTAGCCATGCGCCGAGCGGCACAGCGTGCCCGGCTGACGGCACAACAGACCGGCACAGACCTGATCGTGGTGAGGGCTGGCCAAGTGGTGCGTGTGCAGCCACAAAAGAAAGACCCTGCATGAGTCAGCGCGAAGTCAACGCCATCACGGGCCGCCTGAGCCTGCGGGCGCCGCAACACGAATCCTTGAAGCAGCTGGCCAGCGCCATTGAGGCCGCGCCCGACATGCTGAAGCACGAGCGCCACGACGCCGAGGTGGCGACGGTGCTGCAAGCGCTGAAGGGCTTGTTCCCCACGCTGCAGGACTTTGAGCGGGAGTTTCCCTCGCTGTGTTTTGCGCTGGCCACCGGGGTGGGCAAGACGCGGCTGATGGGCGCGTTCATCAGCTACCTGTTTCAGGCGCACGGCATCAAGCACTTCTTTGTGCTGGCGCCCAACCTCACGATTTACGACAAGCTGATCGCGGACTTCACGCCCAACACGCCCAAGTACGTGTTCAAGGGCATTGCAGAGTTCTCTTCGTACCCACCGGAAATCATCACCGGCGACAACTACGAAGAACGCGCCCAGGCGCTGGGCAACCTGCTCTCGCCGGTGACCATCAACATCTTCAACATCTCGAAAATCAACTCCGAGGTGCGCGGGGGCAAGGTGCCGCGCATCAAGCGGTTGAGCGAGTACATCGGCCAGAGCTACTTTGAGTACCTGGCGGATTTGAAAGATCTGGTGCTGCTGATGGACGAGTCGCACCGCTACCGCGCTTCGGCCGGGGTGCGCGCCATCAACGAACTGAAGCCGCTGCTGGGCCTGGAGCTGACGGCCACGCCGTTTGTGGAAACCACCAAGGGTCCGGTGGCATTCAAGAACGTGGTGGTGGACTATCCGCTGGCCCGCGCCATGGAAGACGGCTTTGTGAAAGAGCCGGCGGTGGTGACGCAGCGCAACTTTGACGCCAAAGGCATGCCGCCCGAAGAGGTGGAGCGCGTGAAGCTACAGGACGGTGTGCGCATGCACGAGTCCACCAAGGTGGAGCTGAAGACCTACGCGCGCACCCAGGGCGTGAAAGAGGTGAAACCCTTCATGCTGGTGATCGCGCGCGATACCACGCACGCGGGCGACTTGCTGGCCTATTTGCAGTCCGACGGCTTCTTTGCCGGGCGTTACCGCAACAAGGTGATCCAGGTGGACAGCAGCAAGACCGGCGCGGACGAGGAAGACATGATCCGCCGTCTGCTGGCCGTGGAAAGCGTGGACGAGCCGACCGAGATCGTGATCCACGTGAACATGCTCAAAGAGGGCTGGGACGTGACCAACCTCTACACCATCGTGCCGCTGCGCGCCGCGAACGCACGCACGCTGGTGGAACAGTCCATTGGCCGGGGCCTGCGCCTGCCGTATGGCAAGCGCACCGGGGTGGACGCGGTGGACCGGTTGAGCATCATTGCGCACGACCGGTTCCAGGAAATCGTTGACGACGCGAACCGCACGGATTCGCCGATCAAGCTCAAGACACTGATTCTGGAGGCGCCTGACCGCGAGAACGCGGGCACGCGCAGCGTGACGGTGAGGCCGAATCTGGCGGAGCGCCTGGGTGGGGGCGGGGAACCTGGTTCCACCGATGGCGGCGACGGCAGCGGAGCAGAGGAAACCCGTGGCACTGCGAAGATCGAGCCGGTGTTTGCCACACAACAAGAGCGACAAGCTGCGGCCGTGGTGATGGATGTGCTGGGGCAGTACGAGGTGCGCCGCGACGAAGCGCCCACGCGCCAGGCCTTGCTGTCGCCCGAACTGCAAGCCCAGATCGCGCAAGCGGTCAAGGAACGGCTTGCGCCTGTACAGACAACGCTGGATGGTGTGGACGCGCCGCTGGAGCTGGACCTGGCCGATGTGGTGCGCCGCACGGTGGAAGAGGTGGTGAAGCAGAGCATCGACATCCCGCACATTGCCGTGGTGCCCAAGGGCGAAGTCACCAGCGGCTTCCACCCGTTCACGCTGGACGTGTCGGGTCTGCACCTGCAGCCGAAAGACCGTTCGCTGGTGGGGCAAGACTTGCGCACCCACAAGCAGTTCACGCTGTCGGCCCAGGGCGGGCGCACCGAACGGCGGCTGGAGGACTACATCGTCCATGCGCTGATCGACTTTGACGACATCGACTACACGGTGCATGCCGGGCTGCTCTACGACCTGGCGGGGCAGATGGTGAAGCACCTGCAGAGCTACCTGAGCGACCCGGAAGAGGTGCGCAATGTGCTGGACCTGGACCGCGTGCTGATCGCCAAGAACATCCACGCCCAGATGGCGACTCACTTTTATGAGTCAGCTGGTGGCTACGAAGTGGTGATCAGCCGCGGCTTCACAGCTTTGAAGGAACCGACCTACACGGTGGCGGCCGGGCAGCCGGTGCGCAACTACCGGGATACGGTGGACGAGCCGAGTCGCATCAAACAGATGGTTTTCGGCGGGTTCAGCAAGTGCCTGTACCCGCAGCAGAAGTTCGACTCGGACACCGAGCGGCGCTTTGCGGTGATCCTGGAGCGGGATGCAAACAAGTGGTTCAAGCCTGCCAAGGGGCAGTTCCAGATGTTCTACAAGCTGGGCCCGGAACAGCCGGAATACGTGCCCGACTTCGTGGCCGAAACCGAGCACTTCGTGTTGATGGTGGAGACCAAGGCACGCAACGAACTGGCAGCCGCAGACGTGGTGGCCAAGGCGGAAGCGGGTGCGGTGTGGTGCCAAAACGCATCAGATCACGCCAGCAGCGTGGGCGCCAAACCCTGGAAGTACTTGCTCATTCCGCATGAACAAGTCACGGAGGACAAAACGCTGAAAGACTTCTTCAGTTTCGAGAAGTGACCCAACAGGTGAAGACTGTTGCCCGAGAAGAGAGGGCGAACTGAGCGCACCCTCCTATCGGGGTTTGGCGAGACTCACAGGCGCTCTGCGACCCAGCCACGCACCGAAGCCAGCGCCTTCGGTAGGCCGCCCGCGTCGGTGCCGCCGGCCATGGCCATGTCGGGCTTGCCACCGCCCTTGCCGCCCACTTGGCTGGCGACAAAGTTCACCAGCTCGCCGGCCTTGACCTTGCCCATCACATCGGCGGTTGCGCCCGCAGCGATCTGCACCTTGCCGCCGTCCACCGCAGCCAGCACGATGGCGGCGGACTTGAGCTTGTCTTTCAGCTTGTCCATGGTTTCGCGCAGGGCCTTGGCGTCGGCACCCGGCAGCATGGCCGAGAGCACCTTGATGCCACCGACGTCCACCGCCTGGTTCACCAGCTCGTCGCCCTGGGCCGATGCCAGGCGGCTCTTGAGCGCGTTCATTTCCTTTTCCAGATCGCGCATCTGCTCCAGCAGCGCGCCCACGCGGGCCGGCACCTCGCCCGGCGCCACTTTCAGCGTGCCGGCCACGCCACCCAAGGTGTCTTCCAAACCCTGCACATAGCGCAGCGCGTTCAGGCCGGTGGTGGCTTCCACCCGGCGCACGCCAGCGGCCACGCCACCCTCGGCGGTGATGGTGAAGAAGCCGATGTCGCCGGTGGCCTTGACGTGCGTGCCGCCACACAGTTCGCGGCTGCTGCCGATGTCCAGCACGCGCACGGTCTCGCCGTACTTCTCGCCAAACAGCATCACGGCGCCGGTCTTCTGCGCCGATTCGATGTCCATCACGCGCGCCTGCGTCGCGGCGTTGGCCATGATTTCGACGTTCACCAGCCGTTCGATCTCGCGGATCTGATCGTCGGTCACCGGCGCGTTGTGGGTGAAGTCAAAGCGCGTCTTGTCGGCATCGACCAGGCTGCCCTTTTGCTGCACATGGCTGCCCAGCACCTCGCGCAGGGCCTTGTGCATCAGGTGCGTGACCGAGTGGTTGCGCACCGTGGCGGCGCGCACGTCGAGGTGGACGCTGGCGTTCACCGTGTCGCCCACGGCCAGCGTGCCCTGCTCCATCACACCGTGGTGGCCGAACACGTCGGACTTGATCTTCTGCGTGTCGCCCACGGCGAACTGGGCCGAGCCGCTGGTGATGAGGCCTTCGTCACCCACCTGGCCGCCGCTCTCGGCGTAGAACGGCGTGGTGTCCAGCACCACGACACCCTGCTGGCCGCTCTTGAGTTCGGCCACCGGCGTGCCGTCCAGGTACAAGGCCACCACCTTGGCGCTCGCCTCCAGCTGCTCGTAACCGACGAAGGCATTGCCCGCGCCGCTGTAGTCCAGCGCCTTGTCCATCTTGAACTTGCCGGCCGCGCGGCCCTTGGCCTTCTGCGCTTGCATGGCGGCGTGGAAACCGGCTTCGTCCACCGTGACGCCGCGCTCGCGGCAGACGTCGCCCGACAGGTCGAGCGGGAAACCGTAGGTGTCGTGCAGCTTGAAGGCCACGTCGCCCGGCAGCACATTGGCATCACCCGCCAGGGCGGCGTCCAGAATTTCCATGCCATTCGCCAGCGTTTCGTAGAAGCGCTCTTCTTCGGTCTTGAGCACCTCGGTGATGCGCTGCGCCTGGCTCGCCAGGTTCGGATAGGCCGCGCCCATCATGCGCACCAGATCGGGCACCAGCTTGTGGAAGAACGGGGTCTTCTGGCCCAGCTTGTAGCCGTGGCGGATGGCGCGGCGGATGATGCGGCGCTGCACGTAGCCGCGGCCTTCGTTCGACGGGATCACGCCGTCGCTGATCAGGAACGCGGTGGCGCGGATGTGGTCGGCGATGACCTTGAGCGAGGGGTTGTTCAGGTCGGCGGTGCCGGTCTCGCGGCCTGCGGCCTTGATCAGCGCGTCGAAGATGTCGATCTGGTAGTTGCTGTGCACGTGCTGCAGGATCGCGGCCAGGCGCTCCAGGCCCATGCCGGTGTCCACGCAGGGCGCGGGCAGCGGCGTCACCGAGCCGTCTTCCTTCATGTCGAACTGCATGAACACGTTGTTCCAGATCTCGATGAAGCGGTCACCGTCTTCATCCGGGCTGCCGGGTGGGCCGCCGGCGATGTGGTCGCCGTGGTCGTAGAAAATTTCCGAACAGGGGCCGCAGGGGCCGGTGTCGGCCATCATCCAGAAGTTGTCGCTCTTGTAGCGCCCGCCCTTGTTGTCGCCGATGCGGATCACGCGCTCGGGCGGCAGGCCGATCTCTTTGGTCCAGATGTCGTAGGCCTCGTCGTCCTCGGCATACACCGTGGCCAGCAGGCGCTCGGGCGGCAGCTGGTAGACCTCGGTCAGCAGTTCCCAGGCCCACTTCAGGCTCTCGCGCTTGAAGTAGTCGCCAAACGACCAGTTGCCCAGCATCTCGAAGAAGGTGTGGTGGCGCGCGGTGTAGCCCACGTTCTCCAGGTCGTTGTGTTTGCCACCGGCACGCAGGCAGGCCTGGACGGACGCGGCGCGCACGTAGGGGCGCTTGTCGGTGCCCAGGAACACGTCCTTGAACTGCACCATGCCCGAGTTGGTGAACATGAGCGTGGGGTCGTTGCCCGGCACCAGCGGGCTGGACGCCACCACGGTGTGGCCCTTGGAGGCGAAGAAATCCAGAAAAGTCTTGCGGATGTCGGCAACGGAAGCAACGGCGGTGGCGGGGCGGGTCATGGGGGCCTTTGGGAGGTTCTGTCGGTCTGGATCGGTCAGGCGCGGGAAAACGCCGAACCTGGTATTTTCGCAAACTGGCGAAGGCGTCGGCCGAGGGCGCGAAACGTCACCTGAAAAAGAGCGGTTCAGCCCCCTGTACGGCTGCTTTTCAGGAACGCCAGCACCTGCGGCTCCTCGGTGAAGGCCACGTTGAAACGGAACCAGGGGCTTGGTTGCAGGTCGGGGGCGAACAGATGGCCGGGCCCGAGCAGGATGTCCTGCTCGGCCGCCTTGTAGGCCAGCTCGGTGGCGTTCTGGATCTCTGGATGACGGGTCCACAGGAACATGCCGGCCTTGGGCTCGCAGAACAGCTCAAACCCGACGTTTTCCAGCTGCTGGGCCACGCGCTGGTGGGCTTGCGCCAGGCGCTCGCGCAGACTGCGCAGGTGCTTGCGCCAGCGTCCGTCCACCAGCGCGCCGTAAGCGAGGCGCTCGTTGAACTCCGATGAGGTCAGGCCCGAAATCATCTTGAGCTGGGCAAAGTCTTCCAGCAGATCCGGCGGCGCGGCCATGAAACCGACGCGGATGTTCGGCGAGATGGTCTTGGAAAAACTGCTGATGTAGACCACTCGCTGCAGCTGGTCCAGGCTGGC
>PNMN01000024.1 GCA_013823655.1 Comamonadaceae bacterium
TTCAGGTTGTGCGTGCGCGCGCCGCGCACCGACAGCACGGTGCTGCTGGCGGGGGTGACGGTGGGCGCAGCGGATGGCGGGAATTCGGTTTTCAAGGTGGCGTGCGACCGACCGGTCGTGACAAAGGCAACTTTTGATAATAAGCGCGTCGTTCGTTCGTCGTGGGGCGTCGATACAATGCCGCCTTCATGAGCGTTCAAATGTCCTGGGCCGAAGCGGCCTTCCTCGGGCTCGTCCAGGGACTGACCGAGTTCCTGCCGGTCTCCTCCAGCGCGCACCTGCGCATCATCGGCCCCATGCTGCCATCGGGCGGGGATCCGGGCGCGGCCTTCACCGCCATCACCCAGATCGGCACCGAGGCGGCGGTGCTGCTGTATTTCCGCAAAGACATCGCGCGCATCACCATGGCCTGGCTGCAGTCGCTGCGCCAGCCCTTCGGGCCGCAAACGCCCGACAGCCGCATGGGCTGGCTGATCATCCTGGGCACGCTGCCCATCGCCATCCTGGGCCTGCTGTTCAAGGACGCCATCGAAACCTCGCTGCGCAACCTCTACATCACCGCCACCATGCTGATCGTGTTTGCGCTCATCCTGGCCTGGGCCGACCGCCATGGCCGCAAGCAGCGCAGCTTGAACGAGCTGGGCTGGACCCACGGGCTGCTGTTCGGCCTGGCGCAGGCCATGGCGCTGATTCCCGGCGTGTCGCGCTCCGGCGGCACCATCACCGCCGGTCTGTTGATGGGCTACACGCGCGAAGCGGCGGCCCGCTACTCCTTCCTGCTGGCGATTCCCGCCGTGCTGGCCTCGGGCTTCTTCCAGCTCTACCGCAGCTGGGGCACCGGCATGGCCCCGCCGGTGGGGCAGACCGCGCTGGCCACGCTGGTGGCCTTCGTCGTGGGCTACGCGGTGATCATCTGGTTCCTCAAACTGGTGTCGACCCGGGGCTACATGCCGTTTGTGATCTACCGCATCGTGCTGGGCGTCGTGGTGTTCGGCCTGCTGGCGGCGGGCGTGCTGACGCCGACCTGAGAGCGCGCACCCGCATGGCCGCTGCCGCCGAGTCACCGGCATCCGATCGGGCGAACGACGCGCGCATGACGCCCGTCGAGCGCCGCGCCAGCGGTGCGCTGGCACTGGTGTTTGCGCTGCGCATGCTGGGCCTGTTCATCGTGCTGCCGGTGTTTGCGCTGGAAGCCGCGCGCCTGCCCGGCGGCGACGACCCGGCCCGCGTCGGTCTGGCCATGGGCCTGTATGGCCTCACGCAGGCGTTTTTGCAGATTCCCTTCGGCATCGCATCCGACCGCTTCGGTCGCAAGCCCGTCATCGTGGCCGGCCTGCTGCTGTTCGCGCTGGGCAGCGCCATCGCCGCCTGGGCGCCCGACCTGACCTGGCTGGCCGTGGGCCGCGCGGTGCAGGGTGCCGGCGCGATCTCGGCCGCCGTCACCGCCTTTCTGGCCGATGTCACGCGCGACAGCGTGCGCACCAAGGCCATGGCCGTGGTGGGGGCGAGCATCGCGCTGATGTTTGCGCTCTCGCTGGTCATCGCGCCGCTGCTGGCCGACTGGGTGGGGCTGTCCGGCATCTTCTTCATGACCGGCACGCTGGCGCTGCTGTGCATTGCCGTGGTGCTGTGGGTGGCGCCACCGGAGCCGGTCATCCACAAGCCGTCGGACATGCAGCAGGTGCACCGCAGCCTGGCCGAGGTGCTGCGCCACCCGGGTCTGCTGCGACTGAACCTGGGCGTGTTCGTGCTGCACGCGGTCCAGCTCGCCATGTGGATGGCACTGCCCGCCATGCTGCTGCAGGCCGGGCTGGCCCAGGCCGACCACTGGCAGGTTTACCTGCCGGCCGTGACGGCCTCGCTGCTGGTCATGGGCGGCGTGCTGTTTCCCATGGAGCGCAAGGGTCGGCTGCGGCAGGCCTTTCTGGGGGCCATTGGACTGGTCTTCGCGGTGCAGCTGGGCCTGGGGGTGGCGGCGGGCGCCCAGCCCGGGCTGTGGACCCTGGGCGGCCTGCTGTTTGTGTTCTTCATCGGCTTCAACACGCTGGAAGCGAGCCAGCCCAGCCTGGCATCCAAGCTGGCTCCGGCGCATGCGCGCGGCGCCGCGCTCGGTGTCTACAACACGCTGCAGTCGATCGGATTCTTCGCCGGTGGCGCGGTGGGCGGCTGGCTGGTGCGTGCGCATGGGTCACAAGGCCTGTTCGCGGCCTGCGCGGTGGCGTCGCTGGTGTGGCTGGTCGTGGCCTGGCCGATGCGGGCGCCCGCAGCTTCGCGGCGCTGAGTCCTGCAAAAGGTCACCCAGAACCGCTGCGCTGCACCGCTGCGCTGCGCTTGGGCGACCGACGGCAATTGCGGCACAATGGCTGACCGTTTTGCGGCGCCGGACTCCCGGCGCCGCCCGCTAAATCCCCTAGGGCACACCCATGGCATCCGTCAACAAAGTCATCCTCATCGGCAACTGCGGCCGCGACCCGGAAATCCGTTACCTGCCCTCGGGCAGCGCCGTTGCCACTGTGACGGTGGCCACCTCCAGCCGCCGCAAGGACAAGAACAGCGGCGAGACCATTGAAGAAACCCAATGGCACCGTGTCACTTTTTTTGAACGATTGGCCGAGATTGTTGGCGAGTACGTGAAGAAGGGCAATCCGATTTACGTTGAAGGACGGTTGCGCTACAGCACGTATACCGACAAGACGACCGGCGTGGAAAAGAACTCTGTGGAAATCGTGGCGACCGAGATGCAACTGCTGGGTGGTCGTGAAGCGCGTGGCGGCGGTGAAGAAGGCGGCGCTGGGGGCGGATACAGCCGCCCGGCCCCGGCCTCGCGCCCGACTCCACCCGCCCGCCCGGCACCGGCCCCCGCTGCCGCCGCAGCCCGCCCGGCCAGCGGCTTTGATGACATGGACGACGATATTCCGTTTTAAATTGGTCCCTGACGCCACGCCTGTCCTCCCGGGCGTGGCCTTTCAACCCGCCTGGCCTGACGGTCAGGCGGGGTTTCTTTTGTGCATGCCGCCCTGGCCCGCTCGGCCCGCTGGGTCCGCTGGGTCCGCAACGGTTCTGTCGGCACAATCGCGCCATGCATACCACACCCTATCTGCTGCCCCCGGACGACCCGCAGCGCGAGCTGCTGCACAACGAGGTGCATGCGCGCCCGCCCGCGCGCATCCGCCTGCCCGCGCTGGTGACTTACGTGGCCGTGTTCAACGACGGCCTGACGCGCGAACACGAGTGCCAGCACCTGCGCCGCCTGCCAGGGCAGGAGGCGCTGCGCGTGGAAGACTTGCAGGGCAACTTCCTGCGCATTCGTGTGCCAGGCTACACCCTCAAGTGGGAACACCACACCGAGTTCACGCGCTACTCCATCGTGCAGCCATTGCCCGCAGCTGCGGGTCTGCACGCCGCCACCCCGGACCTGTGCAGCGCCATCGCCACCCCGCCAGGCTGGCTGGCCACCATTCCCGGTCGCACTTTTGCAGCCATTCAGCTGGTGATGGTCGAAGCCGATCTGGACGCGCCCACCGCCGTGCTGGCCCAGGCGCGCCAGTGGCTGGGCGACCACACCGTGGTGGCCTCGCTCATGGGCAACAACGCCCACTCCCTGGCCGTCACCGATTTCTGGCTGCGCCCCGATGGTTTCGAGCGCATGCTGGTGATCGGCAGGCCCGGCACCTCGCAGACGCGCGCCGGTCGCGTCGCCGCGCGCCTGTTCGAGCTGGAAACCTACCGCCTCATGGCGCTGCGCGGCCTGCCGGTGGTCAAGCAACTGGCGCCACTGCTGGCACGCTCTGAACAGCAACTGGCCGACATCACCGCGCTGCTGGAGAACAAGAGCGCGTCCGACCAGGGCCTGCTGGACACGCTGGTCTCGCTGGCGGGCGGTGTGGAGCGCGCCACGGCGGAAAACGTGTTCCGCTTTTCGGCCACCCGGGCCTACGACACGCTGGTGGGCCAGCGCATTGGCGAACTGCGCGAACAGCCGATCGCGGGCACCCAGACCCTGGGCGAGTTCATGCAGCGCCGCCTGTCACCGGCCATGGCCACGGTGGCGGCCACCCACCAGCGCCTGGCCTCGCTGTCCGAGCGCATCACCCGCGCCAGCGACCTGCTGCGCACGCGCGTGGACATCGCCACCGAAGAGCAGAACCAGCAACTGCTGGCCAAACTCACCAAAGGGCAGGAGATGCAACTCCGGCTGCAGGGCACGGTCGAGGGCCTGTCGATTGCGGCCATCTCGTACTACGTGATCAGCCTGTTGCTTTATCTGGGCAAGGCCGGCAAGGCGGCGGGCCTGCCCGTCAATCCCGAGATGCTGGCCGGCGCCCTGATCCCGCTGGTGCTGTGGGGCGTGTGGCGCACCACCAGGAAGATCCACGAGAAGCTGCATCGGGACCATTGATCCGCGCCCCCCGAACAACGCACCCCTTGCTCTCGGCGGTGGCTGGTCGTGGGGCGCCGGGGCGTCGATCAGGTCAGTTGAATGGACGGGGCTTCGGGGTTTTGTCGGTCGAGGGCGGCAGGATCGGCAGGGCAAACTGCGGCTGCTGGCCGGTCAGGGTCTTGAGGAAAGCCACGATCTTGGCGTTTTCATCCTGGCTGAACTCGCGGCCCAGCTGCAGGCGGCCCATCAGGTCCACGGCCTGCGTCATCGTCTCGGCCGCACCGTCGTGGAAGTAGGGGTAGGTGAGTTCGATGTTGCGCAGTGTCGGGACCTTGAAGTTCAGGCGATCAGCGTCCTTGCCGGTGACTTCCACCCGCCCCTGGGCGGTGCTGGCGGTTTTGTAGGCCTGCACCACACCCATTTTCTGGAACGAGTTGCCACCCAGGTTGGGGCCGTTGTGGCAGGCCACGCAACCGCTGTCCTTGAACAGCTTGTAGCCGTCCAGTTCGTTTTTGACCAAGGCGCGATCATCGCCGTCGAGCCAGCGGTCGAAGCGCGAATTGGGCGTGACCAGGGTTTCTTCAAAAGCGGCAATGGCGGTCGTCACTTCGTCGATGGTCAGCTTGTCGTGGCCGAACACCTGCTTGAACTCGGCCACATAGCCGGGGATGGATTTGAGGGTATCGACGGCCAGTTCGTGGGTGAAAGCCATCTCGCCGGGATTGGCGATCGGGCCGCCAGCCTGTTCTTTGAGGGTGGCGGCGCGACCGTCCCAAAACTGCGCCAGGTTCAGGCTGGAGTTGAGCACGGTGGGCGAGTTGATCGGGCCTTGCTGCCAGTTGTGGCCGATGGAGGTCTTGAGGTTGTCGGTGCCGCCCATGCTCAGGTTGTGGCAGCTGTTGCAGGAGATGAAGCCGGACTTGGACAGGCGGGGATCGAAGAACAGCTTTTTGCCCAGGGCAACCTTGGCGGGATCGATGTTGCGCACCGCAGGAATGGTCTGGACCGGTTCATTGGTGCGCTTCTGTTGCGCGAACGCATGACCGCTGACCGCCAGCGTGGCGGCGGCAATGGCGCACAGGGTCCAGGTGACTGATGTTTTCATGATGGGTAACTCACTTTCTAGAGAACAGTGGACTCAATGGATGTCGCGGGGGTGGCGGTGTGAGCGTCCGCAGACCCTTATAACGACAGGGTCAATGTATGGGGGTAAACCCTTGAAACGATTGACGTGGGTCAATGCTCGGATCGCACGTCATAGGCTTTGACTATGATCGAAAGAGGGTCAAAGCTATCGCGCAGGCTTCGGGCGTTCCACCCGGCGGGATGCCTTGTCAAGCCCGTGGCGTGGCTCTTTGGTGCTTTAAAAACAAGAGCATCTCAGCACCCGATCAGTGCCAGCCGGGCAGTTTGTACAGGTGAAAGCGCAGCGTGGGCTCGCCAGCGGGTCGGCCTTCGGCCGGGCGGCGGATGCCGCGCAGGGAGCGTCCGCAGTCCTGCGGTTCGCCGGTCCACACCGCATCCATCCGCTGCCCGTCTTGCGACTCGTCGAGGCTGAATTCGCCGTCACTCACGTCGCCCGAAACCAGCGCGAGCAGGTCCGGGCCGGGGCCGCTGCGTCGAAGGTCGCCGCGCACGCTGCCCGGGTAAGCGGGGTGGCGTTCAAACAGCAGAGCGCCGCGCGACACCGGGGCGGCTTCATGGCCATCCTCTGGCCACAGCGAGAGCTGCCACAGGCCATACAGCTGCTGCGGCCCGATGTCCTGCGGCGCAAGGCAGGGCGTTGCTGCCGACGATGCGGTCGGCACGGGCTGGGCGCCTGGCGCGCCAGCCAGCGCCAGCAGCGCGGCGGCCAGCGCGAAGCGGGCGCGGGCGTTTCGCCGTCTCATGGCATCTCCGCCTTGGGCGCGGCGGCCACGCGTTGCGCGAATTCGGCGCGCAGTGCGCGCAGTTTTTCGCGCGGGTCTTCTTTCACGGTGTTCAGGTCGAGCGCCATTTCTTGGATGAAGCGGCTGGGTTGGCCGGGCACGCTTTCGCGGCCCTTTTTGCGGCGCTTGAGCCAGCTCACCGCCAGCGTGAAGCGCGCGCGGGTGATGCCGACGTACATCAGGCGCCGCTCTTCCTGCACCCGCAGGGCCCGCAGTTCGGCGCTCAGGTCGCTGTCGGCGTCGTCGGTCTTGAAGGGCAGCAGGCCCTCGTTCACACCGACCAGCGTCACGTGCGGCCACTCCAGGCCTTTGGAGGCGTGCAGGGTGGACAGGGTCACCACGTTCTGGTCTTTCTCGCGCTCGGAGAGCGTGGAGATCAGTGCGATGGTCTGCACCACTTCGAGCAGGGTTGTGGCCTCCACGCTCCGCCGCTTCGCTGAGTCGCTGCCCCCCAAGGGGGCGTGCGCACCTTGGGGCGGCCCGGCGGTGCCCGTGCGCTCGGACTCGACCTGGACCCCGGCTTCGTCCTCGATCTTGCCGCCGCAGCGTCCCGCCATCCAGTCCACGAAGTCCATCACATTGGTCCAGCGCGCGGCCGCGATCTTCTCGTTGTCTTCGCTGTCGTAGAGATGCTGTTCGTAGCCGATGTCTTTCAGCCACTGCAGCAGAAAGGCGTGCGCCGCTTCATGACCGACCGTGTGGCGGGCGCGGTACTCCAGGTCGTGCACCGCGCGGCCAAACTCGTGCAGCGTCGCCACGGCGCGGGCCGGCAGGGCGGCGCCCAGCGAGTGGGAGAACAAGGACTCGAACAGGCTCAGCTTGTACTGCGTGGCGAAGTTGCCCAGCGCCTGCAGCGTGGTGTGGCCGATGCCGCGCTTGGGCACGGTGGCCGAGCGCAAAAACGCCGGGTCGTCGTTGTTGTTCACCAGCAGGCGCAGCCAGGCACACAGATCGCGGATCTCGGCCTTGTCAAAAAAGCTCTGGCCGCCCGAGACCTTGTACGGAATCTGCGCGCGCCGCAGCGATTGCTCAAACGAACGCGCCATGTGGTTGGCGCGGTAGAGGATGGCGAAGTCGCGCCACTCTTTGTGTGGACTGGTGGCGCGCAGGCTCTGGATGCGCGCCACCGCGCGCTCGGCCTCGTGCTCCTCGTTGTCGGCATCCACCACGCGCACCGGTTCGCCCTCGCCCAGGTCGCTCCACAGCGTCTTGGGGAACAGCTTGGGGTTGGGGCCGATCACCGCGTTGGCCGCGCGCAGGATGGCGCTGGTGGAGCGGTAGTTCTGCTCCAGCTTGATCACGCGCAGCTGCGGAAAGTCCAGCGGCAGCTTTTTCAGGTTGTCCAGCGTGGCGCCGCGCCAGCCGTAGATCGACTGGTCGTCGTCGCCCACGGCGGTCAGGCGGGCGCGCTCGCCCACCAGCAGCTTGAGCAGTTCGTACTGGGTGGCGTTGGTGTCCTGGTACTCGTCCACCAGCACATGGCCCATTTTCTGCTGCCACTTGGCGCGCACGTCTTCATGCTGGCCCAGCAGCTTCAGCGGCAGGCTGATCAGGTCGTCGAAGTCCACGCTCTGGTAGGCGGTCAGGCGCTCTTCGTAGCGCGCCATGATGGTGGCGGCCACGCGCTCGTTCTCGTCCTTGGCCTGCTTGAGCGCCTCGGCCGACGTGAGGCCCGCGCTCTTCCAGGCGCTGATGGTCCACTGCCAGCCGCGCGCGGTGTTGGCGTCGGTGGTGCCGCCACAATCTTTGAGCAGGCTGGTGATGTCGTCGGTGTCCAGGATGCTGAAGTTCTTCTTCAGGCCCAGCACCGTGCCGTCTTCGCGCAGCAGGCGCACGCCCAGCGCGTGGAAGGTGCAGATCAGCACCTTCCTGGCGTCGCGCCCCACCAGCTGCTTGGCGCGCTCGCGCATTTCGGCGGCGGCCTTGTTGGTGAAGGTGATGGCGGCGATGCGCTCGGCCGCCAGCCCGGCCTGGATCAGGCGGCCGATCTTGTGCGTGATCACCCGCGTCTTGCCCGAACCGGCACCGGCCAGCACCAGGCAGGGGCCGCCCAGGTGGTGAACGGCATCCAGCTGGGCCGGGTTCAGGCCGGGGCCTGCGGGGGTGGACATGGGGAGATCGGGGGGGGAGATGCGGCGGCGTGCGCGGGGGACGCCGGATCGGGCGGACGGCAAAGGCCGGATGATACCGACCCGGGTGGCGCCCCTGCGCCGTCAACACGCCATCAACGTTGCGCCAGCAGGGCCGTGAGCGCAAAACCCAGGTTGTAGACCGCGTGCACCCCGATGGCGGGCCAGACGCTGTGCAGGCGTTCGCGCAGATGCCCCAGCACCAGCGATGGCAGGGCCACCGCCAGCGCCCACAGCAGCGGCTGCGCCAGCCCGTGCAGCGCCACAAAGGCCAGGGTGGTGAGACCATTGGCCCAGCTGATGGGACCCATGCGGCGGGGCTGGCCAGCGGTGCTGGTCACGCGCAGCAGCTGGCCTTGCAGCAACCCGCGCAGCACCAGCTCCTCCAGCAGCGGCAGCAGCAGCACGAACGCGATCCAGGCCCAGAGACCGACCGGTGCGCGCATCCACGGCGCGGCCCACAGGCCGAGTGCCAGCCACACCGGCACGGCGCCCAGCAAGGCGGCGAGCAGGTGGGGGTCGATCCGGCGCCCGGTGGGGCGCGCGGGTGGACGCCAGGCCAGTGCGTCGCGCCAGCCGGTGTCGGACTCAGGTGGAGCAGGGTTCACGCGGCGCATCTTCCCACCACAGCGGTGCCGGATCGCAGCCGTCTGCGTGCGCACCGAGACCACGCTGGTGCCCCGCGCCCAGGGATGCCAGAGCGGTCGAATGCAGCAAGATTTGCCGGCACTATGGCCGGCCCAGGAACAGATACAGCCCGCTGTAACCCTTGGGCGCATGCACCAGGCTCAGGTACAGCGGGCCGAGCCCGGTGTCGGCGCCCACGAAGAGGCTGGAGCCGATGCGCAGGCCTTGCCAGCTGATGTCCCGGCGCTCCAGCCAGGCGTTGCCCGCTTCCAGCGACGCGCCGACAAACAGCGCGCGCGCCACGCCCGGGCTCCAGTCCAGCCGACGGTAGCCGCTCAGGCGCCCGAACATCAGGTAATTGCCCGCCACCTGGCCGACCCGGTAGCCGGAGAGTTGCTGGAAGCCGCCGAGTGAGAACTCGTCGATGACGCCGACCGGAATCTGACTCGCGTGCGCGAAGCGGGCGCCCAGATTCAAGCTGTGGCGGCCCCAGGTGCGCACGCCGGTGTAGCTGCCTTCGAACCGGGTGAAGCCGCTGCTGCCACCGGTCGAATGGGCGCGCCGTCCCACCACCAGTTCGCCCTTGGCACGGTACCCCGAAGACGGAAAGTTGGCATGGTCGAGCTGGTCGGCCAGCACCACAGCGCGCAGGCCCAGTTCGCGCCAGCGCTGGGTGTGCAGCGCCGGACCCTGGGCGGCCAGCTCGCTGCTCACCAGTTCGGGCACCGCGCGGTGCAGCGATCCGACCATGCCCAGCCGCATGTCGCCGAACTCGCCGCGCAAGCCCATCGGCCGACCGATATCGACACCGAGTTTGACGCTCTGGCGCAAACCGATGGCGGCCTGCTGGCCGGCGTCACCGAACAGTTCCACGCGTTGCTGGTTCGCATCCACATAGAGCGACACAAACCGCTCGCCCATGCCGCCCAGCGGCTGGTACAGCTCGGAGTAGGCCGCCAGCGTTCGCCCGAGCTGCAGCCGGTTGCGCCACTCGGCGCCGCTGGCGTTGAGCCAGTGCCGGTTGTGGCTGATGCGCAGGTTGAAGTCGCCCCGGCCTTCGAAGTCGGTGCGCAGGTCCAGGCCCAGCTTCAGGTAGTTGGGGCCCCAGCTGTTTTCGCGCAGCTGGATCACCAGCGCTTCGCCAGCGCCGCCACCCAGGCGCTGCAAGCGGTAGTCCACCCGGTCGTAGTCACCGGTTGCCGCCAGTTTCTGCATGTCGGCCTCGATGGCCGACACGTCCACCGTCTGCCCGGGAACGGTGTCCAGCGTCTGCGCCAGCCGCAGCGCGCGGGCCTCGTCCACGCCTTCAAAACGAATCTGGCCCACCCGGGCGCCGGGTGCGGCATGGGTTTGCGCGTGGGCCTGGCGCTGCTCGCGCCAGCGCGCGTAGCCGCTTGCGTCGGTGGCAAAGCGCGCCAGTGCCGTGCGCACCGACTGCCCATAGCGCTCACCGAGCCGCACCAGTTCCGGGGCGCGGTCGAAGCTGGCCGAGGTGAGCTTGCCCAGCGGTGGCAGCAGCAGCAGGTCGGCCGGTGTCAACAGGGCCATGCTGGCCTGCACGTTCTGCTCGGTCAGGATGTTCACCATCTGGGTGGTGATGCCCAAGAGGCTGCCCAATGTGTCGCGCCCGGCCAGCGGTGTGCCGATGTTGACCGCGATGATCACGTCGGCGCCCATGCGGCGTGCCACGTCCACCGGCAGGTTGTTGACCAGCCCGCCGTCGCCCAGAATGCGCCCGTCCACCTCCAGCGGCGAGAACACCCCGGGCACCGACATGCTCGCTCGCAGCGCGGCGGCCAGGTCGCCATGGTCCAGCACCACCGCCTGGCCGGTCTCCAGATCGGTTGCCACGGCGCGAAACGGCGTCGGCAAGCCATCGAACGTCGCCAGGTGCCGCACCGGCAGGGTGTAGCGGCGCAGCAGCATCTCCAGCTCGCGCGTGGACACGGCGCCGGTGGGCAGGCGGAATTGACCATCGCGAAAACCCAGCTCCAGCACCGGCGAGAGTTCGAAGTCCTCTTCCTTGCGCCGCTGCGACAGCAACTGCCGCGGTTCGCGCCGCTCGAACACGCCGCCCCAGTCGATGGACAGGATCTCGCGCTCCAGTTCGGCCGCGCCCATACCGCTGGCGTACAGCCCGCCGATGATGGCCCCCATGGAGGTGCCGACGATCAGGTCCACCGGCACCTGCGCCTCTTCCAGCACCTTGAGCACCCCCACGTGCGCGATGCCGCGCGCCCCACCGCCCGAGAGCACCAGGCCGACGCGCGGCCGCACCGTCGGCGCATCACCCACCTGTGCCACAGCCGGCGCGCTGCAAGCGACCGCCGCCAGGCAGGCGCACAGCGCCCGGGCAACGGGTTTGAACCAGGGGTGCAAGACAGACACGGCCAAAGTGTAGAGGGCTGCACACTGGGCTGTCGCTCATTGGGCAGCATGCCCCAGTGGCGACGGGCCATTCGTGGTAATTTGGCATCCCTTTCCAAGCGGTCCGCCGTGTCCATCATCCCTGTCCATTCATCATTCACCCATGAGCGACATCCTCGTCCACACCGAAGCCGGCGTCACCACGCTGACCTTCAACCGACCCGACAAAAAGAACTCCATCACCGCGGCCATGTACGCGACGCTGGCCGATGCCGTGGAAGCCGCCGCTGCCGACCCGGCCGTGCGCTGCGTGGTGTTCCAGGGCAACGAGACCACCTTCAGCGCGGGCAACGACATCGGCGACTTCCTGAACAACCCGCCGACCACCGAAGACTCGCCGGTGTTGCGCTTCCTGCGCGCGGTGGCGCAGTTCCCCAAACCCCTGCTGGCGGCGGTGTGCGGCCCGGCGGTGGGCATCGGCACCACGCTGCTGTTCCATTGCGATCTGGTCTACGCGGGCGACAACGCCGCCTTCTCCATGCCGTTCGTCAACCTGGGCCTGTGCCCCGAAGCGGCGTCCAGCCTGCTGGTGCCGCAGATGCTGGGTTACCACCGCGCGGCCGAAGCCCTGCTGCTGGGTGAGCCGTTCATGGCCGAAGCGGCGCTGGAGGTGGGCCTGGTGAACCGCGTGCTGGCCCCCAGCGAGGCCAGCGGATACGCCCAGAGCGTGGCGCGCAAACTCGCCGCCAAGCCCCTGAGCTCGCTGGTGCAGACCAAGCAGCTCATGAAGCGCCACCAGATGCCGATGGTGATGGAAGCGATGGCCGAAGAGGGCCGCCGCTTTGGCTGCCTGCTGCGTGAACCCGCAGCGCGCGAGGCTTTCGGGGCTTTCATGGAACGCCGCAAGCCGGATTTTTCGCAGCTGTAAACTGAAGCGCCGGGCCCGCCCAGGGCCTGGGAGTTGAACCACATGCCCCTCACAATCACCCGCCTCTGCCGGACTGGTGCCATGGGCCTGGCTGTTGCCGTGTTGCCGCTGACCGGATGCCTGCAGACGCTGCCGCAGCCCGCTTGCCCGCCCGCAGCGCCCGCAGCGCAAGACAGCCTGCGCATGATGGTGAGCTTCCGGCACGCCGTGCACGCCGAAGCGCCGGAGACCTTGATGCAACTGCAGGCCCACACGGGAGCCTGTGCCACCCACCTGTCCAGCGTGTCGCCCACGCTGCATGTTTATGAATTCAGTGGCGTGCGCGATCCCGCAGCGCTGAGCCAGAAGCTGCGCACCTGGTCGTTGGTGCGGGATGCGGTGCCCGATGTCCGGGCCCGGGCGCAGTGAGCAACCCGCCCGACATGAACCACATGGTCCGCCTGTTCGCTGGGAGTGTCTGCATGCATGCCGATGTCACGACCGGTTTGAGGGGCGCCCTGCTCGGGGCGCTGTTGGTCGCTTCCCTGACGGCGCACGCCGCCAGCCCCAAACTCGGCGGGCGTGCCACGCCCTTGGCCACCGCGTCCGCACCCTTGAGCGCCGAACCGGCCACGCGCCTGATCGTTCGCTACAAGACGGCCGTCAAGATGGCTGGCCAGGGCGGCGTCACCCTGGCCACCGAACGGCGCGAAGCGGCGATGCGGGTGGCGCGCACCGCCCAGTTGTCGGGTCTGCCGCTGCTCGCGTACCTCAAGTCGGTCTCGCCCACCCTGCACGTGGTCGCCCTGCCCCAGCCACTCTCCCCCGCTGAAACACAAGCCGCGATCCAGCGGCTGCGCGAGGACGAAGGCGTGGCCGATGTGGCCATCGATCACCGCCTGAAACCCCATCTGGTGCCGAACGACCCGCAGTTTGGCAACGGCGCGCAATGGCATTTGATGGACAGCCTCACCGTGCCCGGGGGCATCAATGCGGCCTCGGCCTGGGATTTCAGCTCCGGCTCCGGCGTGGTGGTGGCGGTGCTCGATACCGGCTACCGACCGCATGCCGATCTGGCGGCCAACGTGCTGTCGGGGTACGACTTCATCGGTGCTGATGGGCCGTCTAGCAAGGCCGGTCAGCTGGGACAAGCCTACTGGACCGCCAACGACGACAATGCCCGCGACCCGGATGCACAAGACCCCGGTGACTGGGTGACACAGCCCGACGTGACCGCAGGTTTCTGCACAAAAGCTGAGGACAGTTCCTGGCACGGCACCCATGTGGCGGGCATCGTGGCTGCCCTGGGCAACAACGCCAGTGATGGGCTCGGCGTGGCCTATGGCGCGCGCATCCTGCCGGTGCGGGTGCTGGGCCGCTGCGGTGGCCACTCATCAGACATCCTGACCGGTGCGCGCTGGGCGGCCGGCCTGCCGGTGCAGGGCGTGCCCGCCAATCCCAACCCAGCCAGAATTTTGAATCTGAGCCTGGGCGTGGCGGGGCAGCCTTGCGACCCGGGGACGCAGTCGGTCATGGACGAGATTCGTGCCGCCAACGTCAGCATCGTCGCCTCTTCAGGCAACGATGGCAGCACGACTGTTTCGCTGCCCGCCAACTGCCGGGGTGTGCTGGCCGTGACCGCGCACACCCGCGAAGGCGACAACGCCGACTACGCCAACGTGGGCGCGGGGGTCGCCATCAGCGCCCCCGGGGGTGGGGCCAACACCAGGCTGGCCACACCCACCACGGGCATTCGCGGTGTGCCGTCCACCTGGAACACCGGCACCACGGTCCCCGCGAACGATGCCTTTGCAGAAATGGCCGGCACCAGCATGGCCGCGCCCCAGGTGGCGGGCGTGCTGGCGCTGCTGGCGTCCCTGCGTCCCGACCTGTCCATGGCCGCGCTGGAGGGCATCGTCACCAGCGCCGTCCGCCCGTTTCCGCCGGGCAGCTATTGCGCGATCAACCCGAATGGGCTGACCGCAGGATTCTGCGGCAGCGGTCTGCTGGATGCGCAACTGGCAGTGGCCGCAGCCACCACCCACGTGGCGCCCTCGTCCAGCGGTGGTGGTAGCGGTGGTGGTGGCGGCGGCTGCACCATGGCACCGGGCGGGCGGGCCGATGCGGGCCTGGTGCTGCTGGCGCTCTGCGCCCTGGGGGTGCTGGCCTGGCGGCGTCGGTCGATGCCTCAGGCGGTGTGCCCAACCAACGCGCCGTAAGCCCTGCGCGTCTGCGGCGACACCGCCGCGAGCAATTGCCCGTAGGCGGTGCGGTGGTGGGCCAGCACCCGGGCCGACGCCAGGTTCTTGGAGCGGCAGAACCAGTGGCAACTGTGCTGAAACAGCAGCAGCTCGGCGGTGGCGCGGAACGCCCGGTCGCGCGTCGACAGCCGTTCGTCGTTGCGCAGCGCGGCGGCCACGCCCTGGGCGTGCAACACCACCAGGGCGCGAAAGTCAAAGCTGTGCTGTGGAAACAGGCGCGTGGCCAGAGGCACGCTCACCGGCCAGCGGCTCACGCGCAGGCGCTCGCCCCACACATCCTTCAGGTCCTCAGACAGCGCCTGCAGTTCGGTCTGCAGCACCTCTTCGGTGCTGACCAGGTTGTGCCAGATCGGCGCAGACCGGTCCTGATCGGCTTCACCCAGGGCGCGCAGGTACCCGTCGGTGAGCTGCGCCATGCGCTCTTCAAGCCGGTATTTGCCCAAATAGCCGCCCAGCAGCTCAATGCGCTGCTGCTCATCGCGGCGTTTGAACATCCAGAAGCCGCCGAACAGCAGCGCCCACAACAACCATGCATCCATGCCGGTATTGTCGGCGGTCCGGGGAAGCTTTTCACCGCACAGCCCGCCATGCGTGCCCACGTCTGCCCAACCTGCGCCGACGGGGGGGTTCATTCCATTTCCAAATGATTTGGAAATGGAACCAGTGCCCAGACCGTCGGCATGGTCGATGGCGCATCGGCGTGCCGCAGGCTTGATCCGCAACGAGCGGGCCTTGCTGCCGGGGCAGACGCACAGCCGACCAACCGGCGACCGCAAAAAAGCCCCGGCTGGGCCGGGGCAATCAGGATCTTTTGTGGACCGAGTGCGTTCGGTCTCCAGGCGAACTGGAATCAGCCTGGATCAGGCACCCATCTGGATACCCGAGAGCACCCAGCCACCGCCAGACAGGGGCTTGGTCAGGTGCCAGATTTCGTTGACGTCATCGGGCGCGCCGCCGTCTTCCTGCACACGCCCGGTGAAGCGCACGCTCACCACGTAGCGGTTGCCCTCTTCGGCCACTTCCAGCACCTCGGCGTTCAGCTCCATGACGCGGGTTTCCTGCGTGGCACCGTTGCGCTCCTGGATGTCCATCTGGATCTCGGCAAACATTTCGGGCGAGGTGAACTCGCGGATGTCGTCGAGGTTGCCCGCGTCGTTGGACGCCTGCAGGCGGATGAACTGCACCTTGGCGTTGCGCGCGAAGCTGTTGGCGTCAAAGTCGGCCGGGATGCGGGCCTGCTGCGGCACATTCGCACCGATCCCGCTGCCGATCATGGAGCCGCCCTGGCCATAGGCCGGGGTGGCGGGAGTCGGCTGCGTGGGCGGCATGCGCAAGGTGTTGTTCGGCTGACCAGCGCCCGCACCGGCAGCGGCGTAGGCGGCACCGCCGCCTTGCTGCGCCGCCTTCTTGCGCATGACAAAGCCGATGACGGCGATCACGGCCATGACCAGCAGGCCGATCATCAGCATGTTGGCCAGCTCTTCACCAAAACCCAGGTGCGAGGCCAGCGCGGCCAGGCCCAGACCTGCGGCCAGGCCGGCGACCGGACCCATCCAGCTGCGCTTGGGGGCGGCTGCAGCCGCACCGGCACCAGCAGCAGGCGCGGCACTGGGCGTGGCGTCGGGGGCCTTGGCCGGCGGCGCGGCCTGGCGCTGCATGCCGACCGACTTGCCACCACCGATGCGCTTGGCCTCGGCGTCGAAATGGGCGGCGCCCAGGCCGAGGGTCATGACCACGGCCAACATTGAAAGCAGTTTTTTCATCAGGGTCTCCTTCGAGATGAAATGGGAACACACGACCGGCTAGCATAGCGCCAACGATATCCCGAAAAACCATAGAAACAATTAGATTTGCTTCTAAAAAAAGGGATGTTTTGGTCGCACCAGGCAGGCAAGCCTGCCAACCCGGGTGCATGGGCCTGCAGCCGTGCATGCGCCCTGGCCAGTTGTTGCACGGCACTGCGCAGCGCAGCACGACACAGCGCAGCGCAGGTGCTGCAGCAGCCGACTGCCGCAGCGCCCCAGCCCGAACACGATCGCTTCGGCCAGGCTGGTCATTGTGTGTTGTCCGTGTGTGGTGTCGGCCGGGCGACAGTCCGTCCGATTTATGCAGAGCATTCGCTTGCTAAAAATAATGCTGCCTGCTAAGGTGCCCCACCATGAGTTTGCACAGCCCTGAAACCGGGACCGATGCAGCGCCCCGGCGCGGTCGCGGTCGCCCGCGCAAGACCGCCGACGAACGCGACGACGGCAACCGGCGGCAAGACCTGCTGCGCGCCGCCGCGCGCCTGTTTCGCAGCCAGGGCTTTGCCGCCACCAGCACGCGCGACATTGCCGCCGCTGCGGGCATGCGCTCGGGCTCGCCGTTCTACCACTTCGACAACAAGGAAGCCCTGCTGGCCGTGGTGATGCAGGAAGGCATGGAAAGCGCGACCGCGCGACAGGCCGCTGCCATGGAGCGATCCACCACCGGGCTGCGCCGGGGCCAGACGCTGAGCGCGCGCGAGGCCCTTCGCGTGCTGGTGCGCAACCATTTCGACGTGCTGCTCGGGCCCGACAGCGACTTCATCCCGGTGATGCTTTACGAATGGCGCTCCCTGTCCGAGGCACAGCGCATCGAAGTCAAGCGGCTGAAAGACGGTTACGAGGCGGTGTGGGTGCCGGTGCTGCAGGCCTTGCACGCCAGCGGTGAACTGCAGGGCGACCCGGCGCTCTCGCGCCTGATGATCTTTGGCGCGCTCAACTGGTCGGTGCAGTGGTTCGATGCGCGCCGCAAGGCCACGCTGGACGACCTCACCGAGGCCGCGCTGCAACTGTTCCTGAAGGAGGCGAAATGACACCCCCGCGCCGCTTCGCGCCACCCTCCGTGAGGGCAGCACTGGCCGTCCGTCCTGAGCTTGTCGAAGGGCGGCCCGGCGGTGCCCTGGGTGGCATCGTCTGATGCGTCGCAGCGCGCTGGAGCAACTGACATGAATCACCGCTATCGCTCGGCGTTTCGACCGGGACTGCTGGACGGCCAGGTGATCGTGGTCACCGGCGGCGGCTCCGGCATTGGCCGCTGTACCGCGCACGAACTCGCCAGTCTGGGCGCTCACGTGGTGCTGGTCGGTCGCCATCTGGAGCGGCTGCAGGCCACGGCCGCCGAGATCGTCGGCGACGGCGGCCAGGCCAGTTGCCACAGCTGCGACATCCGCCACGAAGACGCGGTGAAGACCCTGGTGGGCGAGATCGTGGCCGCGCAGGGCCGCATCCACAGCCTGGTCAACAACGCGGGCGGGCAATACATCGCAGCGCTGGAAACGATCAGCGCCAAGGGCTGGCAGGCGGTGATCGACACCAACCTGACCGGCGGCTTCCTGGTGGCGCGCGAGTGTTACCTGCAGAGCATGGCGGCGCACGGTGGCGCCATCGTCAACATCGTGGCCGACATGTGGGGCTCCATGCCCGGCATGGGCCACAGCGGCGCCGCGCGCGCGGGCATGGTCAGCTTCACCGAAACAGCGGCGCTGGAGTGGGCCCGCAGCGGCGTGCGCGTGAACGCGGTGGCGCCGGGTTACATCGCTTCCAGCGGCATGGACCACTATCCCGAAGAGGCCGGACCGATGTTGCGCGAGATGCGCACCACCGTGCCGCTGGGTCGTTTCGGCAACGAGGCCGAAACCTCGGCCGCCATCACCTTCCTGCTGTCGCCCGCGGCCAGCTTCATCAGCGGCACCGTGCTGCGGGTGGACGGCGCGCGGCCCCAGGTGCGCCTGGGCTGGAGCCAGGTGGCGGCGCCCGACGAGGTGCAGCAGCGCGACGCGGTGAAACCGTTCGACGGCTTTCACCGGTATGTGACGCCCAAGGTGTTCCAGTGATGAGCTTCCAGAGCGCCTTCAACCCGCACAGCGAGCAGGCCTCGCAGCGGCGCGCCGCGATGCTGGAACGCATCGCCCAGCTGCGCGCGCTCGAAGACCGCGCGGCTCAGGCCTCGGCGAAGTCCAGGCCGGTGTTCGACAAACGCGGGCAACTGCTGCCGCGCGAACGCATCGGCCTGCTGCTGGACCCGGGCGCGCCCTGGCTGCCACTGTGTTCGCTGGCGGGTTTCCTGCAAGACACCCAAGACCCGGAGCAGTCGGTGCCCGGCGGTGGCATGCTGGCGGGCATCGGTTTCATCAGCGGCGTGCGCTGCATGGTGGTGGCGAGCGATTCGGGCATCGAGGCTGGCGCGATCCAGGCGCGCGGGCTGGAAAAAATCCTGCGCGTGCAGGAGCTGGCGCTGGAGAACAAGCTGCCCTTCGTGCACCTGGTCGAGAGCGCGGGCGCGAACCTCATGAAATACCAGGTCGAAGGCTTCGTGCTCGGCGGCGGCCTGTTCCGCAACCTCGCGCGCCTGTCGGCCGCGGGCCTGCCGGTGATCACGGTGCAGCACGGTTCGGGCACGGCGGGTGGCGCCTACATGCCGGGCCTCTCCGACGTGGTGATCATGGTGCGCGGCCGCTCGCGCGCCTTCCTCGCCGGTCCGCCACTGCATGGCCGCCACCGGCGAGGTGGCGACGGAAGAGGAACTGGGTGGGGCCGAGATGCACACCGGCGTCTCGGGGCTGGGTGAGTACCTGGCGGAGGATGACCGGGAGGCGCTGGGCCTGGCTCGTGCGGTGGTGGGGCAGCTGGGTTGGGATGCGGTGACCCTCACCCCCGCCCTCTCCCGCAGGCGGGAGAGGGGGTCAGTCACACACGCCGGAGACGGTGCCCCCGATCCCACCTTCCCCGACGACGACCTGCTCGCCCTCATGCCGCCGCACCACCGCGAACCGGTGGACATGCGCGAAGTCATGCTGCGCATCACCGACGCTTCCGACCTGCTCGAATTCAAGCCGCTGTACGGCGCCGCCACGCTCTGCGTGCAGGCGCGCATCGGCGGCCATGCGGTGGGGCTCATCAGCAACAACGGCCCGATCGACGTGGCTGGCGCCAACAAGGCCACGCACTTCATCCAGTGGATGTGCCAGCTCGGCCACCCGCTCATTTACCTGCAGAACACCACCGGCTACATGGTGGGCAAAGACAGCGAGCAGGGCGGGATGATCAAGCACGGCAGCAAGATGAT
>PNMN01000025.1 GCA_013823655.1 Comamonadaceae bacterium
TGTGACCGGGCCGTTTGTCCGCCCGGGAAGACCCATGTCCGGTTGACCGATGGCTGACCACCCATCAGGTGACTGTCGAAGATCTCCAGCACGTCTTCGGGTGTCACATTGTGGTGGAGCACCGACTCGGGATAGACCAGCACATTGGCGCCCTGGTCGCAAGGGCCGATGCAGCCGGAGTAGGTGATCGCCAGGCCATCACAGGCCTGGCGCTTCTGCTGCTCGGCCCAGAAGGCCTGCAGCACCGCGGTGCTGCCCTTGGCGGCGCAGGAGCCGCGCGGGTGCTGCGGCGGGCGGTTCTGGGTGCAGATGAAAACGTGTCGTGCGGGCTTGCTCATGGCGTCGCTTTCAACCGAATTTGAACAAGATGCCGTGGCCGCCGCGCGGGTATTCCCAGTTCACGTTGGCGTGCTCGGTGCAGATCACGCGGCAGCTGCCGCACTCCAGGCAGCCGTCGGTGATCAGGGTCACCGTGCGGTTGCCTTCGGCCTTGTAGCAGGCGGCCGGGCAGATGAAGGTACAGGCCTGCGACTGGCACTCGTTGCTGCAGACCTCGGCGTTCTTGATCTGGATGTGCGGCCGACCGTGGTCGACCTTGTAGCGGTTCTGGAAGAGCTTTTCTTCCACATTGACCGGATGAGACAGAACGGTGCTCATCGTGAAGCCCTCCAGAGTTTGAATGCGTCGCCGACCAGGCCGGTCAGGCTGCGCTTGCTGCGGAAGCTGCCAAGGATTTCCTTTTCCTTGGAATGCTTGTCCACGCCGTCCACGGTCAAGAAGGTCTTGGCGGCGCGGTTGACCAGCTCGGGGTAGGCGTTGAAGAACTGCGGGCTGCTGTGCAAAACGTCGGGCAGCTTGCGGTACTTCTTCAGATCCTTCATCACGAAGGACTCGTCCATCTTGTCCTTGTAGAGCTTCAGGCTGGCGGCGCTGGGCGCCTTGCCCGCGGCCTTCATGGCGATGACGGTCTCGCCGGCCAGGCGGCCGCTGGTCATGGCCAGGTTGGAGCCTTCACGGTGCACGGCGTTGACGAAGCCGCCCGAGTCGCCCACGATCAGCCAGCCCGGGCCGTACAGGCGCGGCACGGCGTTGAAGCCGCCTTCGGGAATCAGGTGGGCGCAGTACTCCTTCATCTCGCCGCCTTCGATCATGGGCGCGATGCTGGGGTGCTTCTTGAGCTTTTCCAGCAGCTCGTAGGGCTTGGTGCGCAGCGGGTTGGTCTTGAAGTCGCTGAGCATGCAGCCCACGCCGATGGTGAGCGACTCCTTGTTGGTGTAGAGGAAGCCGGTGCCCACCATGCCTTCGGTCACCTTGCCCATCAGCTCGATGACCACGCCCTCGTCTTCCTTGATGTTGAAGCGCTGCTGGATCACGTCCTCGGGCAGGAACAGGATTTCCTTCACGGCCAGGGCCACGTTGCCTGCGTCCAGCTCACCGTGGAAGCCGGCCTTGCGCGCCAGCGTGCTGTTGACGCCGTCGGCCAGCACCACCACGTCGGCATAGACCTCACCACCCAGGCGGTCGCAGCGCACGCCGATGACCTGCTCGCCATCGAGCAGCAGCTCTTCGACCGTGGTCTCGCAGATCAGCAGGGCACCGGCCTCGCGCACCTTGGAGCTGAACCACTTGTCGAACTGCGCCCGGATGATGGTGTAGCGGTTGTAGGGTGGCTTGTTGTAGTCGTCGCTGCGGTAGTGGGTGCCGACGAAGCTCTCGTCGTCCATCATCCACATGCGCTGCTCGATGATGTGGCGCTCCAGCGGTGCGTCCTCGCGGAAGTCCGGGATGATCTGTTCCAGCGCGTTGCTGTAGAGGATGGCGCCCTGCACGTTCTTGCTGCCCGGGTATTCGCCGCGCTCGATCTGCAGGACCTTCAGGCCAGCCTTGGCCATGGTGTAGGCCGCAGCGTTGCCCGACGGCCCCGCCCCGACCACGATCGCATCGAACTTTTCGTTAGACATCACAGATCTCCTTGAACGAGGATTTTTCAAGCGACCGCCGCAGAACCGGCTTTGCCGGGCCGCCAGCGGCGCCCCCTGGGGGGAGGCGGCCTTGGCCGCTTCGGGGGGTCATGCCACTCTCCGGATGCGCTTGTCGAGGTGGGAACGGAAGGCAGCGGTCAGCACCGGCAGCACCTGCATCGCGTTGCCGACGATGCCGTGGTGGGCGAAGTCGAAGATCGGCGCGTTGGGGTCGGTGTTGATGGCCACGATCACGTCCGACGCTTCCATGCCCACGCGGTGCTGGATCGCGCCGCTCACACCGGCGGCGATGTAGAGCTTGGGCCGCACGGTCTTGCCGGTCTGGCCCACCTGGCGTTCGGCTTCGAGCCAGCCGGCCTGCGTCACGGCGCGGGTGGCGCCCACCTCGGCGCCCAGCACGCGGGCCAGGTCCCACACCAGCTTGCAGTTGTCGGCGTTCTTCAGGCCCTTGCCGGCGGTGACGATGATGTCGGCGTAGGCCAGGTTGATGTTGTTGCTGGTGGCGTCGGGGATGAAGGCCAGCAGCTTGGTGACGATGTCGGTCTCCACCATGCCCAGCTCCATCGTGATGATGTCGCCGCTGCGGCTTTCGTCGCGCGCCGGCATGGCCGCGGTGCGCGGGCGCATGGTGGCCATCTGCGGCCGGTAGGCCAGGGTCATGATGGTGCACAGCAGGCTGCCGCCGAAGGTCGGGCGGGTGGCGGCCAGCGCGCGACCGTCGATGTTCAGCTCGGTGCAGTCGGCCGTCAGGCCGGTGCCCAGCGTGGTGGCCACCGAACCCGCGAGGTCGCGGCCCATGGTGGTGGCGCCCAGCAGCAGGATCTCGGGCTGGTGCTTGTTCACCAGGTCGGTCAGGCCCTTGGTGAAGGGCTCGTTGCGGTAGCCCTGCAGCACCGGGTCGCGCATGATGTAGCAGTGGTCGGCGCCGTAGACGTAGGCTTCCTTGGCGTAGTCCTCCAGCTTGTCGGCCGGGCCGCCCAGCAGCACGCCGCTGACCTCCACGCCCAGCTTGTCGGCCAGCTTGCGGGCCTCGCCCATCAGCTCCCAGCTGACGCTGTGCACCTGTCCGCGGTCGTGTTCGATGAACACCCAGACACCCTTGTAGACCTTCAGGTGCTCGGGCAGTTCGGTGCTGCGGCCACTGCGGCCAGCGGTCTTGGCGGCGCCGGCTGCGGCGGCTGCGGCCATCTGCGGAACATTCGTGGGTTTGGCGGCGTCACTCATGGGGTGCTCCTCAGGCGGACAGGCGCTCGACGGTCTCTTGTTCGAGCGTCGGGTGGGTGGTGAAAATTTTCTGCAGCAGGTTCAGGCAGACGTCGTTGACGTTGGTGCCGTCGCCCACTTTCTGCATCTCGGCGCGCTGGCTGCGCGCCTTGGGGGCGAACACCTTGCTGACGATGGTGGGACTGCCCTTGAGGCCGATCTTGGTGATGTCCTCGATGCCGGCGTCGTCCTTGCTCCACTTGCGCACCTGGCAGCGGCCGGCGCGCAGCATGTCGTCCATGGTGGCAAAGCGCATCTCGTTCGTGCCTTCGAGCATGGTGATCAGGCTGGGCAGCGTGGTCTGCAGGCGCTGCACGCCGCCTTCGGCGCGGCGTTCCACCGTCAGGGTCTGGCCGTCCAGGTCGACCTCGTTGATCTTGCTGACGTAGGTCAGCAGGTTCCAGCCCAGGCGCTTGGCGATGCCAGGGCCGACCTGGGCGGTGTCGCCGTCGATGGTCTGCTTGCCGGTGAAGACCAGGTCCACCGCCTGCTCCGCGTGGATCTTGCGGATGGCCGAGGTCAGCGCATAGCTGGTGGCCAGGGTGTCGGCGCCGGCGAAGGCGCGGTCGGTCACCAGGATCGCGTCGGTGGCACCGAAGCTGATGCACTTGCGCAGCGCGTCCTCGGCCTGCGGCGGCCCCATGCACAGCATGGTCACGCGGCCGCCGAACTGGTCCTTCAGGCGCAGGGCTTCTTCCAGCGCGAACAGGTCGTAGGGGTTGACGATGGCCGGCACGCCCTGGCGCATGATGGTGTTGGTCACCGGGTGGACGCGGATCTGTGCCGAGTCCGGGACCTGCTTGATGCAGACGACGATGTGCATGGTGAATGCCTTTCAGCGGACAAAGTTGAGCGGTGACTGCACCGGGCACACACCGTGGAACTGGCTTTGCCAGGCCACCGGTGTGGTCCCCCCCATCGGGGGGAAGACGCGAAGCGGCGCAGGGGGGTACATGGTTCTAGGCGGCGGCGCGTTGCGGCATCGAGGCTTTGAGGTTGTCGATGGAGACGTGCTGCCGGCCACCCACGTCCTGGAACACCTTGAAGACCTTCTCCTGTGCGGGGGTGGACTTCACGAAGTCGCCGTAGGCCTTGATGAGCAGCTGGCGGTAGGCGGTGAACAGGGCGACTTCGTTGTCCTGCGGCAGGTCGGCCGACTGCTGGCGCAGGTACTGGAAGAAGCGCTTGAGGATGTGCAGTCGGCTCACGTTGACCACGGCCGGGTCGAACGGGATGCCGAAGAACTGCAGGAAATCCTCGGCCGAGGAGAGGGCCTTGAGGCGGGTCAGAAAGTCTTCCATGGTGGTCACTCCTGGTGAACGGGAACGCCGGTCTTGAGGTCGAACGAGGGCAGGGCGCAGGGGTCGTCGCACTGGCCGCAGGCTGCGTCGGCGCTGGCCAGGCCGACACCGGCGGCCTGCGCGCGTTCGAGCTGTGCCAGCCGGTCAAGCACGCAGGCGATCGCCTTGCCGACCGGGTCGGGAATCAGGTGGTGGTCGAGGTCGAAGCCGTGGGTGGTGCGGCGGCGCGGCGCCACCACGCGGCCCGGAATGCCGACCACCGTCGCGCCTTTGGGCACCGGTTCGATCACCACCGAATTGGCCGCCACACGCGCGCCGTCACCGACCGTGATCGGGCCCAGCACCTTGGCGCCCGCGCCGACCACCACACCGTCGCCCAGCGTCGGGTGGCGCTTGCCGGGGTTCCAGGTCGTGCCGCCCAGCGTGACACCGTGGTAGAGCGTGACGTCGTTGCCGATCTCGGCCGTCTCGCCGATCACGACGCCCGCGCCGTGGTCGATGAAGAAGCGCTCGCCGATGCGCGCGCCGGGGTGGATGTCGACGTTGGTGAACCAGCGCGCGACGAAGGAGATGAAGCGCGGCCCGAAGCGCCAGCCGCGCGACCACAGCGCGTGGGCCAGCCGGTACAGCGCCACCGCCTGCACGCCCGGGTAGATGGTCCAGACCTCCAGGCGGTTGCGCGCCGCCGGGTCGCGCGTCAGCACGCAGGCCACGTCGCCGCGCACCAGGGCCCACCAGCCCGGCGGGCGGGTGGAGGGCGTCGGTGCGGTGACAGCGAGCATGGTGTTCTCGTCGGGGGTCATGACAGGACGCGGATGTCGGACGGCTGTGCTTCGTGCAGGAAGCGCTGCAGGTCCTGCGACGTGGGTTCGCGCTTGGCGACTTCGGCGTGCGCGCGGATGCGGCCCAGCAGCCGGCCGGTCAGGCCGTCGTCGTCGAGCGCGAC
Organism: Comamonadaceae bacterium; assembly: GCA_013823655.1. Taxonomy (GTDB): domain Bacteria; phylum Pseudomonadota; class Gammaproteobacteria; order Burkholderiales; family Burkholderiaceae_C; genus Hydrogenophaga. Next base: position 5,493 of record PNMN01000025.1, read on the forward strand.
GCCGATCGCGCCGTAGGCGTGGCGCACCGCCTGCGAGCCCGAGTGTTTGCCCAGCACGGTGCGGCGCTCGCGGCCCAGTTCGGCCGGGTCGAAGCTTTCGTAGGTGCTCGGGTTCTTGAGCAGACCGTCGATGTGGATGCCCGACTCGTGCGTGAACACCGCGTCGCCGACGATGCTCTTGTTCACCGCCACCGGCCGGCCCGAGGCCTGCGCCACCAGGCGCGAGATGCCCACCAGCGATTGCGTGGCCACGCCGGAGTCGCCACCATGGAGGTGGCGCACACCCATCACGATCTCTTCCAGCGCCGCATTGCCCGCGCGTTCGCCCAGGCCGTTGACGGTGGTGTTCACGTGGCTGGCACCGGCCCGCAGCGCGGCCAGGGTGTTGGCGGTGGCCAGGCCCAGGTCGTTGTGGGCGTGGATCTCGATGCCGATGTCCACCGCATCGCGCAGCCGTGCGATGGCCTCAAAGGTGGAGAACGGGTCGAGCACGCCCAGCGTGTCGGCAAAGCGCACGCGTTGCGCGCCACAGGCCGCGGCCAGGCGCGCCACCTCGGCCATGAAGGCCGGGTCCGCACGCGACGCGTCTTCCATGCCGAAGGACACTTCGCGCCCGCTGTCGGCGGCGCGGCCGAGCACGCGCGCGACTTCGCTGATGACCCAGTCGCGCGACTGGCGCAGTTTGTGGTGCAGGTGGATGTCGGACACCGGCATCGACAGGTGGACGATGTGTGCGCGGGTCTGCAGCGCCTTGTCCAGGTCGTGGTCGGTCATGCGGCCCCACACCATCAGGCGCGCGGGCACGTGCAGGCCGGCGATGGCGTCGATGCAGGCGATCTCTTCGCTGCCCATGGCCGGGATGCCGATTTCCATTTCCGGCACACCCGCGTCCGACAGGGCCTGGGCGATGGCGCACTTCTCCGCCACCGTGAAGGCCACGCCCGCCGTCTGCTCGCCGTCGCGCAGGGTGGTGTCGTTGATGACCGGGTGGTGTGCCATGTCGCGAAGTCCTTTCGGGAGGTCTATCGCATAAGGCGTGCCACCGTGTTTGGGGCCGTTTTGTGTGTGGTTTGAAGCCGCTTTGTCGGCCGGGCTGGCCGGGCTTCGGAGGCGGTGTCGGGAATGTGCCGTTTCGGACACCCGACCCGCAGGGAGCTATTTCTCCCGGGCGTGGTTGCGGGTGTGTTTCGGCAGTTCGATGACGAGATCGGCGTCCTTGAGCTTCACGCAGCAGGCCAGCCGCGACTGCGCGTCCAGCCCCCAGGCGTTGTCGAGCTGGTCGTTCTCTTCGTCGTCCGGCTCGGCCAGTGAAGCCGATCCTTCGCGCACATGAACATGGCAGGTCGCGCAGGCAGCCACCATGTCGCACGCGTGCTCGATTGCCACATCCGCCTTCAGCAGGCTCTCGCACAGCATCGCGCCGCGCCGGACTTCGAAGTCCTTGCCCTCGGGGCAGAGGTCGGGGTGGGGCAGGATGCGGACCCTGGGCATCAGAGGCTTTCGAGCGAACGGCCGGCCAGCGCCTGCTGGATCGAGGCGTTCATGCGCCGGGCGGCGAACTCGCCGGTGGCCGAGGACAGCTCGGCGCTCTGGACGCGAAGGCCCTGCACGTCCTCTTCGGTTTCCAGCACATCGGCCAGCCTGAACATCACCTGCCGGATTGTTTCCCTCTCGGCCCCATCCAGCAGGTACCCGTCCTGCGCCAGCGCCGCGTCGGTCGCGTCCAGCAGGCGCCGCGCGTCGATCTGTGCCTCGCGCAGCGACCGCAGTTGCATGTCTTTCGCCGAGGAGCCGATGGCGTCCTGCAGCATCGACGTGATCTGTTCGTCGCCCAGGCCGTAGGTCGGCTTGACCTCGACGTGCGCTTCCACGCCAGAGGTCTGTTCGCGCGCTGTGACCGAGAGCAGTCCGTCGGCGTCGATCTGGAAACTCACGCGGATGCGCGCCGAGCCCGCCACCGCCGGTGGAATGCCGCGCAGCACGAAACGCGCGAGCGAGCGGCAGTCGCTGACCGACTCGCGCTCGCCCTGCACCACGTGCAGGCTCATCGCGGTCTGGCCGTCCTTGAAGGTGGTGAAGTCCTGCGCGCGCGCTGTGGGCAGCGTGGAGTTGCGCGGAATGATCTTCTCGACCAGGCCGCCCATGGTTTCCAGCCCCAGCGAGAGTGGGCACACGTCCAGCAGCAGCCAGCCGTCGCCCGTGCCGTTGCCGGCCAGCACGTCGGCCTGCATGGCCGCGCCCAGCGCGACCACCTGGTCGGGGTCGATGTCGGCCAGCGGTTCGACGCCGAAATGGTCGCGCACCGCGTCGCGCGCCACCGGCATGCGGGTCGAGCCGCCCACCAGTACCACGCCGTCGATCTCGGCGGTCGACAGGCGCGCATCGCGCAGTGCGCGTTTGGTCGCGCGGATGGTCTGATCGATCAATGTCTTGGAGAGTTGTGCGAACTGTTCCCGGCTCAGAATCGCCTGCAGCGTGTCGCCGCCGGTCAGCGCGACCCGCAGCGGCGTCGTCTCGTGCGAGGACAGCGCTTCCTTGGCAGAGCGCGACGCGCCCAGCAGCGCGCGCTGGGCCGTTGGTGACAAGGCCTCCACACCCGCGATGCCGTGCTGCTCGCAGAACCACTCGGCGATCACGCGGTCGAAGTCGTCACCGCCCAGGGCCGAGTCGCCGCCGGTGGCCAGCACCTCGAACACGCCGCGCGAGAGCTTGAGCACCGACACGTCGAACGTGCCACCGCCCAGGTCGTACACCACGAAGGTGCCTTCGGCGGCCTTGTCCAGGCCGTAGGCGATGGCGGCGGCGGTGGGTTCGTTGAGCAGGCGCAGCACCGTCAGGCCGGCCAGCTTGGCCGCGTCCTTGGTGGCCTGGCGCTGCGCGTCGTCGAAGTAGGCCGGCACGGTGATGACCACCCCCGCCAGTGGCCCGCCCATGGCGGCTTCGGCGCGCAGCCGCAGCGCGGTGAGGATGTCGGCCGACACCTGCACCGGCGAACGTTCGCCCGCTGCGGTGGCGATGCCCACCATGCCCGCGCCGTCCACAAAACGGTAGGGCAGGCCCCGGGCCTCGCGCAGGTCGCCCAGCGTGCGGCCCATGAAGCGCTTGACCGAGACGATGGTGTTCTGCGGGTCTTCGGCCTGCTGGGCCTGCGCGGCGTGGCCCACCACCGGCTCGCTGTCGGCAAAGTAACGCACCACCGACGGCAGCAGCAGCGCCCCGGCGGTGTCGGGCAGCGCCCGCGCCTGCGCGCTCTGCACCGTGGCGATCAGGGAATTGGTCGTGCCCAGATCAATGCCCGCCGCCAGCCGGTGCTGGTGCGGAGCGGCGGAACGGCCGGGTTCGGCAATTTGCAGGAGCGCCATGGTCTTTCCGATGCAGTGCTCAGGATGGAGTGGCGAAGCGTCCAGGGCTCCCGCAGAACCGGCTTTGCCGGGCCGCTGGGAGCGCCCCCTTGGGGGGGTGCGGCTACGCGCAGCGAGCAAGCGACGGGGGTGGGCTTCATACCGCAAAACTCTCGCCGCAGCCGCAGTTGTTTTTCGCGTTCGGGTTGTTGAACTTGAAGCCTTCGTTCAGGCCTTCGCGCACAAAGTCCAGTTCGGTGCCGTCCAGCATGGCCAGGCTGCGCGAGTCCACGATGACCTTCACGCCGAAGTGCTCGAAGCACTGGTCGTCCGCATTCATCTCGTCGACGAACTCCAGCGCGTAGGCGTAGCCCGAACAGCCGCTGGTCTTGACCGCCAGCCGCAGGCCCAGGCCCGAACCGCGCTTGAACAGCGACTTTTGCACATGCCGCGCCGCAGCGGGGGTGAGTGACACGCTCATGGCGACCTCCGTCAGACCGAGAACGAACTGCCGCAACCGCAGGTGGTCTGCGCGTTGGGGTTGTGGATCACGAAGCGCGAGCCTTCCAGGCCGTCTTCAAAGTCCACCCGCGCGCCCACCAGGTACTGGTAGCTCATGGCGTCCACCACCAGCGACACGCCTTCGGTCGAGACGATGGTGTCGTCTTCGGCCACCTGGTCGTCGAATACGAAGCCGTAGGAGAAGCCCGAGCAGCCGCCGCCCGTGACGTACAGGCGCAGCTTCAGCGCGGGGTTGCCTTCTTCCTCGATCAGCTCGGCCACCTTGGCGGCGGCCTGCGGCGTGAATTCGAGCAGGGCGGGCATGGGCGCCGTTTCGGCGACCAGAACTTCGGACACAGCGGACATGTGAGCTCTCCTTTGAGATCAGCGGTGACTGGTGGCGGGGCACACCGTGGAACCGGCTCTGCCGGGCCACTGGTGTGGTCCCCCTTGAGGGGGAAGACGCAAAGCGGCGCAGGGGGTGTTCATGTCAATGACCGCGGGGTTCGCAGGCGTCTTTTTCAACGACCGTGCTGCCATCGGCAGCGGGCGTCCCGTGGCGCGAGCGGTAGTCGGCCACGGCCGCCTTGATGGCGTCCTCGGCCAGGATGGAGCAGTGAATCTTCACGGGCGGCAGCGCCAGCTCTTCGGCAATGGCGGAGTTCTTGATCGCCAGCGCCTCGTCCAGCGTGCGGCCGCGCACCCATTCGGTCACCAGCGAGCTCGACGCGATGGCCGAGCCGCAGCCGTAGGTCTTGAACTTCGCGTCCTCGATCACACCCTGCGCGTTCACGCGGATCTGCAGCTTCATCACGTCGCCGCAGGCGGGCGCACCCACCATGCCGGTGCCGACGCTGTCGTCGCTGGCGTCAAACGCGCCGACGTTGCGCGGGTTCTCGTAGTGGTCAACCACCTTGTCGCTGTAGGCCATGACTAACTCCAGAAGACGAAGAAAGGTTTGAGAGAAGGGCTTGTTCCAGCGCGTGCCACGGAACCGGCTTCGCCGGGCCGTAGGCGCGGTCCCCCTTGAGGGGGAAGACGCGAAGCGGCGCAGGGGGTGTTCATGGTTCTAGTGTTCTGCCCACTGGATCGTGCAGGTCGATACCGGCCTGCACCATGTCCCACAGCGGGCTCATGCCGCGCAGCCGCGTCACCACCTCGGTGACCTGCGCGATGGTCGAGTCGATCTCTTCGGCGGTGGTGAAGCGACCGATGGAAAACCGCACCGAGCTGTGCGCCAGCTCGTCGCTGCGGCCCATGGCGCGCAGCACGTAGCTGGGTTCCAGGCTGGCCGAGGTGCAGGCCGAGCCCGACGACACCGCCACGCCCTTGATGCCCATCAGCAGCGACTCGCCTTCGACGTAGTTGAAGCTGGCGTTGAGGTGGCCGCAGGCGCGCTGCACCGGGTCGCCGTTGAGTTCGACGCAGTCCAGCTGGCTGATGCCGGCCCACAGCCGTTCGCGCAGCGCGGTGATGCGGGCGTTGTCGCGCGCCATGTGTTCGCGCGCCAGCCAGAAGGCCTCGCCCATGCCGACGATCTGGTGCGTGGCCAGGGTGCCCGAGCGCATGCCGCGCTCGTGACCGCCGCCGTGCACCTGCGCCTCGATGCGCACGCGCGGCTTGCGCCGCACGTACAGCGCGCCGATGCCCTTGGGGCCGTAGATCTTGTGCGCCGACAGCGACAGCAGATCGACCGGCAGCAGGTCCAGATCGATCACCACCTTGCCGGCCGCCTGCGCCGCGTCCACGTGCAGCAGCACACCCTTTTCGCGGCAGATCGCGCCGATGGCCGCGATGTCCTGCACCACCCCGGTCTCGTTGTTGACGAACATGACCGAGGCCAGCACCGTATCGGGGCGCAGCGATGCCTTGAACTGGTCCAGATCGAGCAGGCCGCTGGGCAGCACCGGCAGCACCGTCACCTCGAAGCCATCGCGCTCGAGCTCGCGCATGCTGTCGAGCACCGCTTTGTGTTCGGTCGCCACGGTCACGAGGTGTTTCCCCTTCGCCTTGTGGAAGTGGGCCGCGCCCTTGATGGCCAGGTTGTTCGATTCGGTGGCGCCGCTGGTCCAGACGATCTCGCGCGGGTCGGCGTTGATCAGGGCACAGACCTGTTCGCGTGCCAGTTCCACCGCCTCTTCGGCCACCCAGCCGTAGGCGTGCGAGCGGCTGGCCGGGTTGCCGTACTGCTCCGTCAGGTAGGGCCACATCTTGTTGGCCACGCGCCGGTCCACCGGCGTGGTGGCCGCGTAGTCCAGGTAGATGGGCAAGGCGCTGCGGGCTGGTGCGTGGGTTTGCGTCATGGCGAGCTCCTTGGGCAATCGGTCTGGTGGCCCTTCTGCAACGTCTGTGCCATGCGCTGCCAGCGCCCGGAACGGCGGTTTTGGCGGGTTTTGTGTGGGCTTTGTGCCGCACGGCCGCCGTTCGTCGGCGCGGGCCGTGTCGTGTTTGTTGCAAAGCCTGCGATGCCGGCCATCGGCATGTTTTTTGCACGACACGGTTCTCAAGGTCGTCACCTTGCGGCGGATTCCCGGCGCTGGTGCATTCCACGAACGGCCCGGAGATGGGAGTCCCATCGATGAACACAACACCTGTCATGGTCCGGCGCGAACTGGACGCGGTTTACGAAGTCAGCAAGACGCTGGCCACCTCGCTGGACGTCCACAAGACCTTCCGCGAAGCACTGAACTATCTGGTTCACGCCTTTGACTGGCGCCGCGCCTTCGTGGTGGTGGCCGACGCCGACCAGCGCCTGGTCGGGCATTGCGCGGTGGGCCTGACGCAGGCCGAACAGCAGCGCCTGCAGTTCGTCTCGGGCGAAGGCATCGTCGGCCGGGTGTTCGCCAGCGGCATGCCCGCCACCGTGCCCGATGTGCACGCCGAACCGCTCTACCTCAACCGCACCGGCGGTGCCGACCAGAGCCCCAACACGCCCGTGGCCATGCTGGCCACCCCCATCCGGGCCGACCACCGCACGCTCGGCGTGCTGGTCATCGACAGCCTCAACCCCGACGGCCGCCGCGTCTTTGCCGACGACCTGCGCCTGCTGCGCATGGTCGCCACGCTGATGGGCCAGTCGCTGCTGCTGCACCGCAGCGTCACCGCCGCGGCCGAAACCATCCAGGATCAAAACCGCCGCATGCACAAGGCCCTGGGCGGCCAGCGCAGCAAGATCGAACAGGTGGTCGGCGTCTCGCAGCCCATGCTCAAGGTGTTCGAGCAGATCCACCAGGTGGCGCCCTCGCGCACCACCGTGCTGCTGCGCGGCGAAAGCGGCACCGGCAAGGAAGTGATGGCGCGCGCCATCCACAGCCTGTCGCCGCGCGCCAAGGAACCCTTCGTCGGTGTCAACTGCGCGGCCCTGACCGAAACCCTGCTGGAAAGCGAACTCTTCGGCCACGAAAAGGGCGCCTTCACCGGCGCCCAGGGCATGCGCAAGGGCCGCTTTGAAATGGCCCACGGCGGCACGCTGTTCCTCGACGAGATCGGCGACATCTCCGCCGCTTTCCAGGCCAAGCTGCTGCGCGTGCTGCAGGAACGCAGCTTTGAACGTGTCGGTGGTGGCGCGCCGGTGAAGGTGGACGTGCGCCTGATCCTGGCCACCAACCGCAACCTCGAACGCATGGTGCAGGCCGGTGAATTCCGCGCCGACCTGTACTACCGCATCAACGTCGTCAGCATCCTGCTGCCGCCGCTGCGTGAACGGCGCGAAGACATCCCGGCCATGGCCCGGCACTTCCTGGAGCGCTTCAACCGCGACAACGACAAGACCGCCAAGTTCACCCCCGAAGCCATGCGCGTGCTCGCCAGCTGCTACTGGCCCGGCAACGTGCGCGAGCTGGAGAACTGCGTCGAACGCACCGCCACCATGGCGGCCAACGAACTCATCACCGACCTGGCCTTCCCCTGCCGCGAGAACCGTTGCCTCACACAGGTGCTGCACCACATCGAACGCGAAGACGCCGTGCGCCCCAGCCGCCTGGCCGAAATCCCCATCACCGAAATCCCCGGCACCCCGCCGCCGCGCCAGCCGGCCTACTTTGGCGGCGGTGCCGACGCTGGCGACTCGCAACCCGCCGAACTGGACGCCATGGACTGTGGCTTCAGCGCCCCGCTGGCCCCCTCAGCGGGCAACGGCGCCAGCGCGCCGCACGCCGACGACAAACCCGAAGGCGAACGCGAACGCCTGATCTGGGCCATGGAACGCTGCGGCTGGGTCCAGGCCAAAGCCGCCCGCCTGCTCAAGATCACGCCGCGGCAGATGGGCTACGCGCTGCAGAAGCACGGGATCGAGGTGCGGAAGTTCTGATTTGAATTTGATTTTGTAAATAAACTCGAAAACTGGATTATAGGTGCATAATTTCAGAATATTGTTCAACCTATGGGCCGTTTCTCATGTTGGTCGAGTTCCGCGTCAAGAACTTTCGCAGTCTGCGCGATGAGCAGGTGCTCAGTCTCGTCGCGTCCAAAGACAAGTCCCTGCAAGACACCCACACCCTGAGCACTGGGGTCAATGCCGTTCCCAGGCTGTTGCGCAGCGCCGTGGTGTACGGCGCCAATGCGGGGGGCAAGTCCAACCTGATCAAGGCCCTGCAGTACATGCGGGGTGTGGTCCTGGAATCGGCCACCGTCATCCAGCCTGGCCAGACCTTTGCGGTGCAAGCCTTCCGGCTCGATGCGGTATCGGCGACCCAGCCCACCGAATTCGAGGTGACTTTCATCCTCGGCGACGTGCGCTACCAGTACGGCTTTGCCATGACACCGCAACGGATCGTCAGCGAGCACCTGCTGGTCTACAAGGCGTTCAAGCCGCAGCGCTGGTTCGAGCGTCAGTTCGATGCCACCAGTGGCAAGGACGTGTACGAGTTTGGCCCTGGCCTGAAGGGTGCCAAGAACCTATGGGAAGGCGCGACCCGCCCCAACGCCTTGTTCCTGTCGATGGCCGTACAGCTCAACAGCGAAACCTTGCGCCCGGTGTTCGACTGGTTCTCGACCGGGTTGGTGATCTTCAACGAGCAGGCGCAACTCAATCCACAGACCTCCATCCAGATGCTCAAACAGTCGGACGGACGCAAGCAGATTTGCGAGTTCCTCACCGCTGCAGACATCAGCATCTCTGACATCGAGGTTGTCACCCGCAAAGTGCCAGGCCAGGCGGTGCACTTTGATCTGGTGGCTGGCAAAACCGAGGTGCGCAGTGAAGAGGTGGAAGAGCACCAGCTGCGCTTTTCGCACGTGACCGAAGATGGCAAGGCCGTGTTCGACTTGATGGACGAATCCAACGGGACCCGCAACCTGCTGTTCCTGGTCGGCCCGGTGCTGGACATCCTTAGGAAGGGTTTGACCCTGGTCATCGACGAACTCGACACCAGCCTGCACACCTTGCTGGTCCGCGAACTGGTGCGCTTGTTTCACAGGCCAGAGACCAACACCGGTGGCGCCCAGCTCATCTTCACCACGCACGACACGTCCCTGCTCGACGCTCCCGACTTGTTCCGGCGCGATCAGGTGTGGTTCGTCGAAAAAGACAAGGACCAGGCGTCCGCCCTGGTGGCGCTCTCGGAGTTCAGTCCACGCAAGAACGAAGCGCTGGAGCGCGGCTACCTCATGGGGCGCTATGGCGGCGTGCCATTTCTGAACCCAGCGCTGGGGCTGCACAGCTGATGGCGCGCGACAACGCCCCAAAAGAGCGACAGAAGCGACAGCTCGAACGCAAGCTGGCCCGGCGCGCCAGCTACGACCGCATCCTGATCGTGTCGGAAGGCAGCAAGACCGAGCCCAACTACTTCAAGGAGATTCGCGCTGCCTACCGCCTGCACACGGCCAATGTGGAGGTCCAGCCCAGCGAACTGGGCACCGAGCCGATTCAGGTGGTGCAGTACGCCAAAGAGCTGTTCGAAAACGGTGACCGGCACAAACAAGTGCAGTCGCGTGCATTCGAGCAGGTCTATGCCGTGTTCGACCGCGACGACCACCGCAGCTACTTCGATGCGCTGAAGCAGGCCGACGCCCTGGACGGCAAGCTGCGCAACGACAACAAACAGCCGGTGCGCTTCAGGGCCATCGCTTCCATTCCCAGCTTCGAGCTGTGGCTGCTGCTGCACTACGAAGACATCCAGGCGCCGATTCACCGCGACGAGGTCATGGCCCGTCTGAAGCAGCACATCCCGGGCTACGACAAGGGCGCTGGCGGCGCGTTTGCCACCACGGTCGGGCAACTGAATGTCGCGGTGCAGCGGGCGCAGGCTTTTGTCCATAAAAATAGACAAAATAGATATCTTTGAATAAAATTCCGGACAAATGAATACCCCCGACCATGCCGCCGTCCTGGAGCGCCACCTGCTCCTGCAGCTGGGTGACCGCCTCAAGCGCCTGCGCAAGGCGCAGGGCCTGGGCACGGTCGCCATGGCCCAGCGCGCCGGCATCTCGCGCACCACGCTCAGCGCCATCGAAGCCGGCGATCCCGGCCCCTCCATCGGCACCTACCTGCGGGTCATGTCCATCCTCGGCGTGGCGGGCGAACTGGCTCTGCTGGCCGGCGACACCCTGCAACCGCCACCGCCCGACACGGCGGCCGCGCGTTCGCGCCGCGCCAGACCTGCGGTGCAACTGATCGTCTCGGCCGACGACACCCGCCACCAGATCCAGGACCTGCAAAGCCTCGTCCTGCACGAAGAAGCCGTGCGCTGCGTGCGCGCCGACCCGGCGTTGCTGCAGCAGGCGCAGGCCACGCTGGAGCGCTGGCTACAAGGCGGCCCCTCACGCTCCAGCAGCCTGTGGAAAGAGTGGCAAACCATCCTGGCCCAAGGCCAGTGGCGCAAGGCCCTGGGCCGCACCCGCCGCGCGCAGGCGTTGCGGCAGGCCTCACCGCTCACGACCGTGCTGCCCGACGACGTGCGCCAGAACATCCTGGCCCAGGTGGGTGCGCTGCGCAAGGGTGTGGTGCTGGGCGACGACATAAGCAACGAGGCTGCGCCATGACCCGCGACGAACTGGAACACATCATCCGCGCCAGCGCCGACGTGACGGGCCAGTACGAATTCATCATCGTCGGCAGCCAGTCCATCCTCGGCCCGGTGCCCCACCCGGAAGACGTGTTCACCATGTCGGCCGAAGCCGACATCTACCCGCTGCACGCGCCCGAACTGGCCGAGAAGATCGAGGGCGCGCTGGGCGAAGGCTCACGCTTTCACGACACCTACGGCTACTACGCCCAGGGCGTTGGCCCTGAAACCGCCGTGCTGCCTGTGGGATGGATGGATCGTGTGCACCGCGTGCAGGGCGAGGGCACCAATGGCCGCGTCGGCTACTGCCTGGATGTGGCGGACCTGTTCATGTCCAAGGCTGCGGCCGGTCGTGAGAAGGACCGAGAGTTCTGCATGGCACTGCTGACGCATCGGCATGTGTCGGTGGAGCGGGTGCTGGCGCTGGTGGATGACATGCCGCTGGACGAGGCTTCGTGCAGGAAGCTGAGCGCTTCAATTCGTCGGTGGGCCAGGGTCGCCAAAATGGGAGACGCTGCGTATGGCGACTGACTACCGAAAGCAGGCGCTCGCGAAAGGCTGCTTATTGATCCGGCCACGTGAAGTATCAACCGTTCGCCCTGAGCTTGTCCTTCTTCGACAGGCTCAGGGTGATCGGGTATAGGCATGTGTATGTAGCGGCTGCGCTCATGCGGACCGTTTGACGCAATCCGAACTTCCTGCCACCGACGAACAGCCTTTGTCGCAACCCCGACGCAGCCCGCCGCCCCCCAACGTCCCGCCTGTCCCCTTTCCTACACACGACAAAACCTTCAGATCGTTGATCTGAAAAGGTTTTTCCTGTGGCACGGATTTCGCTGAAGACCCTCCGCGCAGCCATGGTCGGCTGCAGGAAGGGTCTTCATGTCGACAAGCACCGCTGCGGGTTCCATGCCCGCCAAGACGTACCTGTCCATCGGCTCGATCAAGCCGCTGGGCGCCAGGCTCGATGTGCCCGAAGCAGGGGGCGGCTGCGGCACCTCCGGTGGCGAGGGCAAGGCCAGTTGTGGTTCGTCGGGTGGTCCCGACGACATGCCGACCGAGATCTGGGAGAAGGTCAAGAACCACCCCTGCTATTCCGAAGAGGCGCACCACCACTACGCGCGCATGCACGTGGCCGTGGCGCCGGCCTGCAACATCCAGTGCAACTACTGCAACCGCAAGTACGACTGCTCGAATGAATCGCGCCCGGGCGTGGTGAGCCAGAAGCTCACGCCCGAGCAGGCGGTCAAGAAGGTGGTCGCGGTGGCGAGCGAGATTCCGCAGATGACGGTGCTCGGCGTGGCCGGCCCGGGCGATTCGCTGGCCAACCCCAAGAAGACCTTCGACACCTTCCGCATGCTCCAGGAGCAGGCGCCGGACATCAAGCTCTGCATCTCCACCAACGGCCTGGCGCTGCCGGATTACGTGGACGAGATCTGCCAATACAACGTGGACCACGTGACCATCACCATCAACATGGTTGACCCGGCCGTGGGCGAGAAGATCTACCCCTGGATCTTCTGGGACCACCGCCGCGTGACCGGCTACGAGGCCGCCAAGATCCTGCACGAGCGCCAGATGCTCGGCCTGGAGATGCTGACCGCGCGCGGCGTGCTCACCAAGATCAACTCGGTGCTGATTCCCGGCATCAACGACGAGCACCTGATGGAGGTGAACCGCGAGGTGAAGAAGCGCGGCGCCTTCCTGCACAACATCATGCCGCTCATCAGCGAAGCAGAACACGGCACGGTGTTCGGCCTGACGGGCCAGCGCGGCCCGACCGCGCAGGAACTCAAGGCCGTGCAGGACGCCTGCGCGGGCGGCGCGAACCTGATGCGCCATTGCCGCCAGTGCCGCGCCGACGCAGTGGGCCTGCTGGGCGAAGACCGCTCGGAAGAGTTCACGCTCGACAAGATCGAAGAGATGGAGGTCGTGTACGACCTCGACAAGCGCCGCGCCTACCAGGACAAGGTCGAGGTCGAGCGCCAGGCGCAACACGCCGCCAAGCAGGAAGCGCTGGCCGCCAGCGCCGCCATTGAAGTCGACCAGGACATGAAGGTGCTCGTGGCGGTGGCCACCAAGGGCGGCGGCCGCATCAACGAACACTTCGGCCACGTCACCGAGTTCCAGATCTTTGAAGTCAGCGCGGCCGAGGCGCTGTTCGTCGGCCACCGCCGGGTGGACCTGTACTGCCAGGGCGGCCACGGCGACGACGAGCAACTGCCCAGCGTGGTCAAGGCCATCAACGACTGCCATGCGGTGCTGGTCGCCAAGATCGGTGCCTGCCCGCGCGACGAACTGAGCGCGGCCGGCATCGAGCCGGTGGACCAGTTCAGCGGCGAGTTCATCGAAAAGGCCGCGCTCGACTGGTTCAACGGCTACCGCGCCCGCATCGCGGCCGGCGAGATCACGCACCAGGACCGCGGCGACGCGCAGATCCGCCAGGGCGCCTTCACCGGCATCGCCGCCGCCGCCTGAGCCCATCCGTTTCCCCACGACGTCCCCTCACCAGAAGGAGAACCACCATGGCCCTGAAGATCATTTCCTCCACCTGCACCGCCTGCTCGGCCTGCGAACCCGAGTGCCCCAACGTCGCGATCCGCGAAAAGGGCGGCACCTACGTGATCGACCCGAAGAAGTGCACCGAGTGCATCGACCAGTACGACTCCCCGCAGTGCCAGGCCGTGTGCCCGGTGGACGGCTGCATCGTCAAAGCATGACCACCACCGCGCCGCACCTGCGGTGCGTCACCCCCTCAAGGGGGCGCACCCTGCGGCCCGGCAAAGCCGGTTCTGCGGGTGCTCTGACCGTTGTCGGCGTTGCGCCTCTCTTTTGAAAGTGAATCACATGTCTGTCTCGTTCACCCTGACCCCGGCCGCCGAGAAATTCATCGGTCGCATCGTGCGTTTCTCGGGCATTCGGTCGGCCGGCTTCCGGCTGCTGGTGTCGCCCGGCGGTTGCTCGGGCTACAGCTCGGAATTCAGCGCCGAGGCGGCCCCCAAGGACGGCGAACAGGTGTTCAAGGTCTCGGGCCTGAAGTTCTTCCTGCCGGCCGAAAGCCGCATACTGCTCGACGGCGTGACGATCGACTTCACCGAGACCGCGACCTCGTCGGGCCTGAGCATCATCAACCCGAAGCAGGCGGCCTGCGGCTGCAGCAGCGCCGAAAGCGCCGCGCCGCCCGGGGTGGCCACCATCGCGGTCGGCTCCATCGGCCGCGGCGGGCGGCCGGTGCTGGCGTCCTGACCCCACCCCGCGCGAGGCCGCCATGAACGCCGACCGGGACTTCGAAGCCGCTGCGGCGGCCTTCGGTGCCTCGGTCATCGGCGGCGC
>PNMN01000026.1 GCA_013823655.1 Comamonadaceae bacterium
GAACCCGGTGCAGGGCACCCGGTTTCTCTCCTGACAGCCGCAGATTCTAGCCGGGAGTGGCGGCGAATTCGAACAAACCCTGCGCTTCGTTCCAATGAATGGTCCGGCTGGTGCGGTGGGTGCATGCCTCGATGCGGCGCGCGTTGGGCTCGTCGGTCTGGGCGATCCAGGCCAGGGCCTGTTTGCGGCTGCGGCCGAACTGCAGGTGCCGCGCGGTCAAGCGCTCCAGGCGCAGATCGGCGTCCACCTGCAGGTACCAGACTTCGTCGAGCAGATCGGCCACCGGTGCCCAGGCTGGGTCGTCGTCCAGCAACAGGTAGTTGCCTTCGGTGATGACCAGTGGCGTCTGGGCGAACACGGGCAGGGCACCGGCCACCGGCTCTTCGATTTCCCGGCGGAAATCGGGTGCGTAGACGATCTCGTCTGCGCGTTGCAGGCGCAGGCGCTTGAGCAAAGCGGCATAGCCGAGTGCGTCGAAGGTGTCGGGTGCGCCTTTGCGGTGTGCCCGGCCCAGTCGCTCCAGTTCGACCTGCGCCAGGTGGTAGCCATCCATGGGCACGGCCTGCGCGCGCTCGCCCAGGGCCTGGGCCATCAAGGCGGTCAGCGTGGACTTGCCCGCGCCGGGTGGGCCTACCACGCCGAGCAGTCGGCGCGGGCCTGCGGCCAGTTCTTCCAGTCGTTCGATCAGGTCGGGATGCAGTGACGACCGCATCACATGCCGGCGTAGTTCGGTCCGCCGCCACCTTCGGGCGTGACCCAGACGATGTTCTGCGTCGGGTCCTTGATGTCGCAGGTCTTGCAGTGCACGCAGTTCTGCGCGTTGATCACCAGCTGGTCCGCGCCGTCCTTGTTGACGAATTCGTAGACGCCCGCCGGGCAGTAGCGGCTCTCGGGCCCGGCGTACTTCGCCAGGTTGGTGCTCACCGGCACGCTGGCGTCTTTCAGCGTCAGGTGCGCCGGTTGCTGCTCTTCGTGGTTGGTGTTGCTGACGAACACGCTGGAGAGGCGGTCGAATGTGATCACGCCGTCCGGTTTCGGGTAGCTGATCTGCGGCATCTCGGCCGCCGGGCGCAGCTTGGTGTGGTCTTTGACCGTGTTGTGCAGTGTCCAGGGTGGGTTGCTCACGCCCACCTTCGGCAGGAACCAGTGCTCCACCCCGGTCATGAGCTTGCCCATGAGCGGGCTCTTCTTGAACCAGTTCTTGAAGTTGCGGTAGGTCCAGAGTTCCTCGTGCAGCCAGCTGGCCTTGAAGCCGGATTCGAACGCGCTCAGTTCGTCGCTGCTGCGGCCAGCGGCCAGCGCTTCAAACGCCGCCTCTGCGCACAGCATGCCGCTCTTGATCGCCGCGTGGCTGCCCTTGATGCGAGCCGCGTTCAGGAAGCCGGCGTTGCAACCCACCATGGCACCACCCGGGAACACCAGCTTGGGCAGCGCCTGCGGCGTGCCGTTGTTCAGCGCGCGCGCGCCATAGCCCAGGCGCTTGCCGCCTTCGATGTGGGCCTTGATGCTGGGGTGGGTCTTCCAGCGCTGCATCTCTTCGAACGGGCTCATCCAGGGGTTCTGGTAGTCCAGCCCGATCACATAACCCAGCGTGACCTTGTTGCCCTCGAGGTGGTAGAGGAAACCGCCGCCAAACGCGTCGTCGTTCAGCGGCCAGCCGGCGGTGTGCACCACCAGACCGGGCTTGGCTTTGTCGGCCGGCACTTCCCACAGTTCCTTGATGCCGATGGCGAAGGTCTGGGCGTCCTTGCCTTCGTCCAGCTTGTACTTGGCGATCAGCTGTTTGCCCAGGTGGCCACGCGCGCCTTCGGCGAACACGGTGTACTTGGCGTGCAGCTCCATGCCGATCTGGAAACTGTCCATCGGCTCGCCGTCCTTGCCCACGCCCTGGTTGCCGGTGGCCACCCCCTTGACCGATCCGTCGGCGTTGTAGAGCACCTCGGCGGCCGAGAAGCCGGGGAAGATTTCCACGCCCAGCGCTTCGGCCTGCTCACCCAGCCACTTGGTCACCGCGCCCAGGCTGATGACGTAGCAGCCGTGGTTGTCGAAGTTGCGCGGCATCAGCCAGTCGGGCGTGCGGGTGGCGCCGGTCTCGGAGAGCACCAGCAGGTCGTCACCGGTCACCGGCTGGTTCAGCGGGGCACCGAGCTCCTTCCAGTTGGGGAACAGCTCGGTGATGGCGCGCGGGTCCATCACCGCGCCCGAGAGGATGTGGGCACCCGGCTCGGAGCCTTTCTCCAGCACGCAGACATTGATCTCGCTGCCCTTCTCGGTGGCGAGTTGCTTCAGGCGGATGGCGGTGGACAGGCCGGCCGGACCAGCACCGACCACGACCACGTCGTATTCCATCGCTTCGCGCGGGCCGTAGGTGCTCAGGATGTCTTCGGGGCTCATGGGTGCGGTCTTCCTCTGTGGTGGGGCTGTCGTGGTCGTGACGGATTTTAGTGGCCGATGACGCACAATCCCTGTCACCTGCGCCGCGCTGGCGGCGCCACACATCTCTTTCGAGGAGGCTCACTAAATGGCTTACAGCCTGGACCTTTCCGGCCGCGTGGCCCTGATCACCGGCGCTTCCGGCGGACTGGGTGAACAGTTCGCCAAGACCCTGGCCAAAGCCGGTGCCGCTGTGGTGCTCGCCAGTCGCCGCACCGACCGCCTGATGGCGCTGCGTGCCCACATCGAAGCCGGAGGCGGCGACGCCCACGTGGTGGCGCTGGACGTGACCGATCAGGCCTCCATCAAGGCCGCCATCGCTCACGCCGAGACCGAGGTCGGCGCCATCGACATCCTGGTCAACAACTCCGGTGTGAGCACCACCCAGCGCCTGCAGGACGTGAGCGAGGAGGGCTACGACTTCGTTTTCGACACCAACACCAAGGGCGCCTTCTTCGTGGCGCAAGAGGTGGCCAAGCGCATGCTGGCGCGCGCCAACGGCGCCGCCCCCGGCACCTACGTGGGCGGGCGCATCATCAACATCGCGTCCATGGCAGGTCTCAAGGTGCTGCCGAAGATCGGCGTGTACTGCATGAGCAAGGCCGCCGTGGTGCACATGACCAAGGCCATGGCGCTGGAGTGGGGCCGGTACGGCATCAACGTCAACGCCATCTGCCCGGGCTACATCGACACCGAGATCAACCACCACCACTGGCAGACCGAACAGGGCCAGAAGCTCATCAACATGCTGCCGCGCAAGCGCGTGGGCCAGCCGGCCGACCTGGACGCGGTGCTCGTCATGCTGGCCAGCAACGAGAGCCATTTCGTGAACGGCTCGATCATTGCAGCAGATGACGGTTTCGGTGTCTGAGCGGGTGTCGGTCGGACTGCCACCGGGCATGGCCGTGGGCATTGCGGCCGGGCTCGGTGCCGGGGCCTTCTGGGGGTCCACCTTCATTGCGCCGCTGTTGGTGCCGCAGTACAGCAACACCGATCTGACGGTGGGGCGGTACCTGGCCAGCGCGCTGTTCGCACTGGGTTTTCTGCTCTTCACCGGCCTGCGCGGGCGTTTTCGCCTGCCCACCGCGCGCCAGGCGCTGGATGCTTTGGGGCTGAGCGTGCTGGGCTACACCGGCTATTACCTGCTGCTGGTCTGGGCCATCGAGTCGGCGGGCGCCGCGCTGCCGGCACTGATCATCGGCACCATCCCGCTGTGGCTCATGCTGCTGGGCAAGCCGCAGCACCTGCGCTGGGCGGCCCTGGTGCCGGGCCTGCTGCTCACCGCCGGCGGCCTGGCGCTGATGATGACGCAGTCGCACCCGGGCGATGGTTCGGGTGGTGTGCAACGGTGGGTGGGCCTGGGCTGGGCGGTGCTGGCCATGGCGTCATGGACCGCGTTCGGACTGCTCAACGCACGCTGGTTGCGTCGGCATCCCGAGGTCGACTCGACGCTCTGGGCCAACTGGCTGGGCGTGGCGGCGGGCGTGGGCTCGCTGGCGCTGTGGGTGGTGGCCGGCAGCGACGTGCGCGAACTCGCCGCGCGGCCCGACTTCGGGCTGTTTGTGCTGGTCTGTGCGGTCACCGGTATCGGCGCTGCCTGGGTCGCCTCGGTGCTCTGGAACGTGGCCAGCCGCCGCCTGAGCACCAGCCTGGCCGGGCAGCTGATCGTGAGTGAAACCGTGTTCGCTCTGGTCTATGCGTTTGCCTGGGACGGCCACTGGCCCGCGCCGCTGCAGTTGCTGGCGTGCGTGCTGTTTGTGGTCGGCATCCTCGCCTCCATCAGAGCCCATCGATGACGACGACTTCCTATGAAACTTGAACTGCCCGAAGACAAACGCCTGGTGCACGAAATCGTGGTGCCGATCCGCTGGGGCGACATGGACGCCATGGGCCACGTCAACAACACCCTCTACTTCCGCTACATGGAGATCGCCCGCCTGGACTGGTTCTTCGGCATGGGTCTGCCTGCCAACCCGCAGGGCGAGGGACCGGTGATTGTCAACGCCTTCTGCAATTTCATCCGCCAGTTCGAGTTTCCGGGCAATGTGCTGGTGCGCAGCTATGTGGGCACGATGGGCAAGACCTCGTTCGACACTTTCCACGAGATGCTGCGCACCGACGATCCGACGACCGTGTACGCCAACGGCGGCGCCACCATCGTCTGGGTCGACTTCCCGAAGCAGAAATCGGTGCCGATGTCGGACCACGCCCGCGCGCTGATCGAGTCGGCGGGCGGGCTGCCCCGGCTTACCAGGGGCTGATCGTCCTCACTTCTGTTTCGGTACCCGCCCCATCAGATAGAACTCCGGGTTGGGCATCATGCCGGTGACGTTGGCGACCCGGTTGGACAGGCCGAAGAAAGCGGTGATGGCGGCGATGTCCCAGGCGTCCTCGTCGTTGAAACCGTGGGCTTGCAGGGCCTCGAAATCGGCGTCGCCGATCTCGTGCGAAGCCAGGCAGACCTTCATCGCGAAGTCGAGCATCGCGCGCTGGCGCGGGGGGATGTCGGCCTTGCGGTGGTTCACCGCCACCTGGTCGGCCACCAGCGGCTTCTTCTCGTAGATGCGCAGGATCGCACCGTGCGCGACCACGCAGTACAGGCAGTGGTTGGCGGCGCTGGTGGCGGTGACGATCATCTCGCGCTCGCCCTTGCTCAGGCCCGAGGTCCGGCCCGCCATCTCGGGCGTCATCAGGGCGTCGTGGTAGGCAAAGAAGGCGCGCCATTCGGCGGGGCGCCGGGCCAGCGCCAGGAACACATTGGGCACGAAGCCTGCCTTCTCCTGCACCTCCAGAATCTTGGCCTTGAGGTCCTCGGGCAGGCTGTTCAGGTCGGGCAGGGGGTAGCGGGTTGTGGTGCTCATGGCGGTCTCCGTTCAGGTTCTTGAAACCTCGTCAGCTTATCCTCGACCACCGATCTCTTTCTGACACATGGAGCACAACATGCAAGACGAGCAATACCAGCGGGGACTCGCGACCCGACGCGAGGTGATGGGCGATCCGTTCGTGGACCGGGCCCTGGCTGGCGCCACCCCGTTTACCCAGCCGATCCAGGACCACATCTCCCGCGCCGCCTGGGGCGATGTGTGGCAGCGGCCCGGCCTGGACCGCAAGACGCGCAGCCTGGTCACCGTGGCCATGCTCACCGCACTGGGCAAGCAGCACGAACTCAAAGGCCATGTGCGCGGTGCGCTGAACAACGGTGCCACCGTGGAAGAGATCCAGGAAGTGCTGCTGCACGCCGCCATCTACTGCGGCATTCCCACTTCAGTGGAAGCCTTTCGCACCGCCGCCGAGGTGGTCAGCGCCGCCCCGGGTTGATGGTTCCGCCCGCGAGCAGCCGGTGCACCAGATCGGGTGTGCTGTGGGCCCGGTACTTGCGCATCAGCCGGGCGCGGTGGATTTCCACCGTGCGGTGGCTGATGCCCAGCTGTTTGCCGATCTCTTTGCTGGTCAGGCCGTCCATCAGGCAGGCCGCCACCTCGCGTTCGCGCGGCGTCAATGCGGCGCCCATGGGTCGGCGTGCGCTCAGATCCTCGAAGCTCCAGATGCCGGCGGCGTGCGGGTCGGCTGTGTCGAGAGCCCGCCCGGTCACGTGGCACCAGAACGTTTCGCCCTTGAAGCGGCCGTCCACCCGCTGCATGATGCGGTCGTCCGCATAGGTGCCGCCACGGCCCAGGATGGGCACGATGCGCGCACCGGTGCGCTCGTATTCGGCGGCGCTGGGGTAGAGGATGCGGAAACTCTGGCCCGCCAGCTGCTCGCGCGAGGCGCCGAACATCTCGCACAGGGCCTGGTTGCAGTCCACCATGGTGCGCTGGCGCGACAGCGCCAGGCCCACCGGCGCCAGGTCGAAGGCGAGGCGGTGGTCGATGGCGTCGGACGCGGTATACGGGTTAGTCATTAGGTCGAACTACGTATGCAGATACGTAGTATCTTAGGCGCATCCCTGTTCAACCACTGGAGTCTTTTCACGTGAACAAGATTTATCCCAGCGCGGCCGAAGCCCTCAAGGGCGTGGTGGCCGACGGCCAGCTGATCGCCGTCGGCGGTTTCGGCCTCTGCGGCATTCCCGAAGCGCTCATCGACGCGCTGCGCGATTCGGGCGTGAAGAACCTGACCGCGATTTCCAACAACGCCGGCGTGGACGACTTCGGTCTGGGCAAGCTGCTGCAGACGCGCCAGATCAGGAAAATGATCTCGTCCTACGTGGGCGAGAACAAGGAGTTCGAGCGCCAGTACCTGGCCGGTGAACTCGAATTGGACTTCACGCCCCAGGGTACGCTGGCCGAGAAACTGCGCGCCGGTGGCGCCGGCATCCCGGCCTTCTTCACCAAGACCGGCGTCGGCACCCTGGTGGCCGAAGGCAAGGAGCTGCGCGAGTTCAACGGCGAGACCTATGTGATGGAGCACGCGCTGTTCCCCGAGGTCGCTTTGGTCAAGGCTGACGTGGCCGACCGCTCGGGCAACCTGCGCTTCAACCTGACGGCGCGCAACTTCAACCCGGCTGTTGCCATGGCCGGCAAGGTCTGCATCGTCGAAGTGGAGCGCATCGTCGCCACCGGCGAGATCGCGCCAGACGACGTGCACCTGCCCGGCATCTACGTGCACCGCATCGTGCACAACCCCACGCCCGAAAAGCGCATTGAAAAGCGCACCACCCGCGACCGCAAAGTTTGATCAGGAGAACAGACATGCCCTGGACCCAAGACCAGATGGCCGCGCGCGCGGCCCAGGAACTGCAGGACGGTTTTTATGTGAACCTCGGCATCGGCATCCCGACGCTGGTGGCCAACCACGTGCCCGACCACGTCGAGGTGTGGCTGCAGAGTGAGAACGGCATGCTGGGCATCGGCCCCTTCCCCTACGAAGACGAGGTGGATGCCGACCTGATCAACGCCGGCAAGCAGACCGTGACCACGCTCAAGGGCTCCGCCATCTTTGGCAGCCACGACAGCTTCGCCATGATCCGCGGCGGCAAGATCAACCTGTCCATCCTGGGCGCCATGCAGGTGACGGGCGAGGGCGACCTGGCCAACTGGATGATCCCCGGCAAGATGGTCAAGGGCATGGGCGGTGCCATGGACCTGGTGGCGGGCGTCAAGCGCGTGATCGTGCTGATGGAGCACGTGGCCAAAAAGAAGGACGGCACCGAAGACCTGAAGATCATCCCCCAGTGCACCCTGCCGCTGACCGGCAAGGCCGTGGTGGACCGCATCATCACCGACCTGGGCGTGATGGACGTGACGCCCGAGGGCCTGAAGCTGGTCGAGCTGGCCGATGGCGTGACACGCGAGTTGATCCAGAGCAAGACCGGTGTGCCGCTGCTCTGAGAGGCTGAGAGTCTTTCGCTCATGCCCGCTCACCACGCCAAAACGCACCCACTCGGCGTTGCAAATGCGCGCCATAGCCCGAGCTATGGCTGTGCTTTGCGCCTTGATTGGGTGCGTTTTGACGCGTTGCTCGGTCACGCCCGAAAAACTCTCAGCCTCTGATCCAGACCAGCGCGCCAGTTCTTCGGCCCCGTCATGACGGGGTTTTTTTATGCTGGCGGGTTTTCCACTGGCTTACACTGCCTGATACGCCATCAACGGCCTGAACAGGCACCTTCATGCACGACGGAACCGATCCCCTGACCGAACCCAACGCCGAGATGCCCAAGCGCCGCAAGGGCATCTACATGTTGCCCAACATGATCACGCTCGCAGCGCTGTTTGGCGGGTTCTATGCGATCGTGATGGCAATGAATGGTCGCTTCGACCTTGCCACTGTCGGCATCTTCGCCGCCATGGTGCTCGACAGCCTGGACGGTCGCGTGGCCCGCATGACCCACACCCAGAGCGCTTTTGGCGAACAGATGGATTCGCTTTCCGACATGGTGTCGTTTGGCGCTGCGCCTGCCCTGGTGGCCTATGTGTGGGTGCTCAATGACATCGGTCGCTGGGGCTGGATCGCGGCGTTCGTTTACTGCGCCTGTGCCGCGTTGCGTCTGGCGCGCTTCAATGTGAACACCGGTGTGGTGGACAAGCGCTATTTCCAGGGCCTGCCATCGCCCGCCGCCGCCGCCTTGGTGGCGGGTTTCATCTGGCTGGCGACCGAGCTGGAGCTGGACCGCTCCGCCCTGACCTGGCCGATGTTTGCATTGACGCTGTACGCCGGACTGACCATGGTCACCAACGTCCCCTTCTACAGTTTCAAGGACCTCAGCCTGAAACGGAGCGTGCCCTTTGCCGCCATCGTGCTCGTGGCCTTGGGCATTGCCGTGATCAACATCCACCCGCCAACGGTGCTGTTTGGCCTGTTTGTGCTTTACGGCTTCTCGGGCTACGCCATGTACTTCTGGCGCAAGGCCAAGGGTCGGCAGACCAGCGTGATCAGCACTTCCACCGACGAGCCCGAGGAGCGCGGCCTGCACGAGTGAGGGGCAGGATGTATCGCGCGCAGGGATATCGCTCCACACAGAGGTCCGTCGGGCGCTTTGTGCTACATTGCTTCGCATGAAACAAGTTTCGTTCTCGCTGCTACTGGGTGTCCGTCACGGGCAGGTCTGGTAACGCAAGAGCGACTTCCAACAACGGCCCGTTTGCACCCGCAGCGGGCCGTTGTTGTTTCAGGCTGCGGGGGTTTTTTTCAAGCACAGCCCACGAGGCGACCGACCGGAGAATTCCATGACCGACAAGCTCATCATTTTTGACACCACCTTGCGTGACGGCGAGCAGTCGCCCGGCGCGTCCATGACCAAGGACGAGAAACTGCGCATCGCCCGCCAGCTGGAGCGCCTGAAGGTGGATGTGATCGAAGCCGGTTTTGCCGCCAGTTCCAATGGCGATTTTGATTGCGTGCAGGCGATTGCCAACACCATCAAGGATTCGACGGTGTGCTCGCTGGCCCGGGCCAATGATCGGGACATCGGGCGCGCGGCCGAAGCCCTCAAGGGCGCGCAGCGGGCACGCATCCACACTTTCATTGCCACCAGCGCGCTGCACATGGAAAAGAAGCTGCGCATGACGCCCGACCAGGTCTTTGAGCAAGCCAGACAGTCGGTGCGGTTTGCGCGCAACCTGGTGGACGACATCGAGTTCAGCCCGGAAGACGGTTACCGCAGCGACCTGGATTTTCTGTGTCGCGTGCTCGAAGCGGTGATCAAGGAAGGTGCCACCACACTCAACATCCCGGACACGGTGGGCTATGCCATTCCCGAGCTGTACGGCGACTTCATCAAGACCCTGCGCGAGCGCATTCCCAACGCCGACAAGGTGATCTGGTCGGTGCATTGCCACAACGACCTGGGCATGGCGGTGGCCAACTCGCTGGCCGGGGTGAAGATCGGCGGCGCGCGTCAGGTGGAGTGCACCATCAACGGTCTGGGCGAGCGCGCAGGCAACTGCTCGCTCGAAGAGGTCGTGATGGCGGTGCGGACCCGGCGCGACTACTTCAAGCTCGACGTCGGTGTGGACGCGACGCAGATCGTGCCGGCCAGCCGCATGGTCAGCCAGACCACCGGCTTCGTGGTGCAGCCGAACAAGGCGGTGGTGGGTGCCAACGCCTTTGCGCACGCCAGCGGCATCCACCAGGACGGTGTGCTCAAGGCGCGCGACACCTACGAAATCATGCGCGCCGAGGACGTGGGCTGGGCCGCCAACAAGATCGTGCTGGGCAAGCTGTCGGGGCGCAACGCCTTCAAGCAGCGCCTGCAGGACCTGGGTATCGAGATGGAGTCGGAAAGCGAGATCAACACCGCTTTTGCCGCCTTCAAGGAACTGGCCGACCGCAAGAGCGAAATCTTCGACGAGGACATCCTGGCGCTGTGCAGCGACGAGAGCGTGACCGCCGAAAAAGAACAGTACGGCCTGGTCTCGCTGGCGCAGCACAGCGAAACCGGTGAACGGCCCCATGCCAGCGTGGTGTTCACCGTCGATGGCAAGGAGTTTCATGGGGAATCCGACGGCAATGGCCCGGTGGACGCGTCCCTCAAAGCCATTGAAGCCCACGTCAAAAGCGGGGCGGAACTGGTGCTGTACTCGGTCAATGCCATCACGAGTGGTTCGACCGAAAGCCAGGGGGAAGTCACGGTGCGTTTGCAGCACGGCGGGCGCGTGGTCAACGGGGTGGGCGCCGACCCGGACATCGTGGTGGCCTCGGCCAAGGCCTACCTGAGCGCGCTGAACAAGTTGCAGAGCAAGTCGGATCGCGTTGCCGCACAAGGCTGAGGTCTTTTCAAATCAAAGACTTGCAGACTTTTTCTTGGTGAACGCAAAGAACCGATGCCAAAAGTATCACCTGTTCTTCCTTTTGCTGAGAAAGGTGTCACAAGTTTTTGATATTGCTAGTTTTTTTCCACATGTCTATACTCCAGACCTGCGTTTCTTGACTGGCTGGAGTGACCCATGATTTTTTGCGTGAACCGCTTGAAAGTTGCGACCCAATGGGTGGTCAGCCTGGTCTTCGCTGCGACCTTGGCCCTGCCGGTGGGGGCAGTGGCGGCGAACCAGACCAAAACCCCGACCAAGGTCAACAAGCCGGTGGCGGCAAAGCAGGTCGAGAAGAAAAAATCCGTTGCCACCCGGGTCGGTGCGCGCAAGACCGAGGCCGCATCCGCCAAGGGCCGCACCGTGGCGGCGAAGGCCGTCAAGCCGGGTGACAAGCGCAAGGCCCAACTCGCGAAATCCGGGCGAAACACCCCACTGGCGAAGGCCCCGGGCAAGAAGCAGCCAGTGGCCAGGAGCGGCCCCAGGGCCCAAGGTGGCAACAAGGTCACGCTGGTGGCGCACAGCCGTCCAGCGGCGGCGTCGGTGATGTTGCAGCCACGCCTGTCTGCCGGCGAGCGTCTGGGGCTTCGTGAATCGGAGGACCCGCTCGATCTGAATTCCAGCGTTGCGCTGGTGGTGGACCAGGAAACCAGTGAAGTGTTGTTCAGCAAAAACGACACGGCTGTGTTGCCGATTGCCTCGTTGACCAAGCTGATGACGGGGCTGGTGATTGCCGACGCCAGCCTGCCCATGGACGAGTTGATCACGATCACCGAAGAAGACGCAGCGGTGTACCGCAACAGCCGCCTGGCGGTGGGGACCCAGCTGACCCGAGGTGAACTGATGCACCTTTCGCTCATGTCAAGCGAAAATCGGGCCGCCCATGCACTGGGCCGAACCTTCCCCGGCGGTTCCAGCCAGTTTGTGCGCCGCATGAACACCATGGCGCTTGAACTGGGCATGCAGGACACACGCTATGTGGAGCCGACCGGCTTGTCGAGTCAAAACCAGTCCAGCGCCCGCGATCTGGCCACGCTGGTATCGGTCTCGTACCAGCGCCAGATACTGCGCGATCTGTCCACCTCACCCGGCCACCAGCTGGATCTGGGCCACCGCACCCTGCAGTACAACAATTCCAACCGCCTGATCCGCAACCCCGAATGGGAGATCGGTCTTCAAAAAACCGGCTACATCGCTGCGGCGGGTCGCTGCCTGGTGATGCAGGCGAAAGTGGCGGGGCGCAGGGTCATCATGGTTTTTCTGGACTCGGCGGGCAAGCTGAGCCGGGTGCAGGACGCCGAGCGCGTGCGTCGCTGGGTCGAGGCCCAGCGCTACCAGCAGTACTTTGTGCTCCCTCAGGGTTGAGCGGCAGAGAGTTTGCTGCTCTCCAAAAGAAAACGGCCCCTGTGTGGGCCGTTTTCGCGCGTGCTGCGGGGTCGGCAACTACCGGGTGGCCATCACGGTGGCCATGGCGTTCGGGCAACCCAGTGCGGCAGAAATCTCGGCTGCCGTGGAGCGCAGTTTGGGCACCCAGCTTTCTTCCAGGCGATCTGCCGGTGCCGAGATGGAGAGCCCCGCCACCAGTTTGCACTGGTCGTCGTAGATCCCTGCGGCCATGCACCGCACACCGAGCTCGAGCTCCTCGTTGTCGCGGGCCAGTCCGACTTGCTTGCACTGGTGGAGCTCGCGTTCCAGTTGGGGCAGTTGTGTGAGGCTGTTGCGGGTGTTGCCCGCCAGGCCGGTGCGGGTGGCGTAGGCACGCACGCGCAGGGGGTCATCGGCGGCCAGAAAGAGTTTGCCCACGGACGTCAGGTGCAGCGGCGCCCGGCCACCGATGGCGCGCACCACCTGCATGCCGGACCGCTCGCTGTAGGCGCGTTCCACGTACACGATCTCGTCGCCTTGGCGCACGCTGAGATTGACCGGTTGCTGGATCATTTTGTGCAGCTCGCGCATGGGCAGCAAGGCCGCGTCGCGCACGCTCAGGCGCGCCTTGACCAGGTTGCCCAGCTCCAGCAGCCGCATCCCCAGGCGGTAGCTGCCGGCCTCGGGGCGGTCGACGAATCTGCCCATGGTCAGATCGTTCAGGATGCGGTGGGCGGTGGAGGGGTGCAGCCCGGTTTTTTCGCTGATTTCTTTCAGGGAGACCGATTCCGGGCGGGAAGCCAGCACTTCCAGCAGGTTGAACATGCGCTCGATCACCTGGACGGTGGGCGTGCTGGGCAGGCTGTCGGTTCGTTTGGTCATGGCAGCAAGAATGATTGCCGGTATTTTACAAGATGAAATTCAGAGACCGGATAAGGCAATCCGGTGAAGGCAACCCGGTGATGCGCAGCGGGACCGGTTGTGCCGGGGCGGCGTGCCGCCATCAGGAGGTCTCGCTCCAGCGTCCGTCGAGCAGCCGCTCATGGGGCCGGAAGGCGGACTTGTAACTCATCTTGCTGCTCTGGGCGATCCAGTAGCCCAGGTAGACGTGGGGCAAGTCCAGCGCGCGCGCCTGCTCGATCTGCCACAGCACGCTGTAGGTGCCGTAGCTGGCTTTGTCGTCGGGCTCGTAGAAGGTGTAGACCGCCGAGAGGCCGTCGTTGAGCACGTCGATGATCGAGACCATTTTCAGCCGGGCGGGTTGCTCGCCCCGGGCAGGCTCGTGGAACTCAACCAGCCGGGAGTTCACCCGGCTTTGCAGCAGGAACTGGGTGTACTGGTCGATGCTGTCGTGGTCCATGCCGCCACCGGCATGGCGGCTGTTCTGGTAGCGCAGATAGAGCTGGTAGTGCTCGGGGATGAAGCAGAGTTTGAGCACCCGGGTTTGAAGCTGCCCATGGCTGCTCAGGCAGCGCCGCTGGCTGCGGCTGGGCGCAAACCGCGCCACCGGGATGCGCAGCGGCACACAGGCCTGGCAGCCATGGCAGCAGGGACGGTAGGTGAACATGCCGCTGCGGCGAAAGCCGTGGGTGACCAGGTCGGAATAGGCGTCGTTGTGGATCAGGTGGCTGGGCGTGGCCACTTGCGAACGGGCCTGACGGCCTGCGATGTAGCTGCAGGGGTAGGGCGCCGTGGCGTAAAACTGCAGCGCCTGAAGTGGAAGTTCTTTGAGGAGGGTCACGCTCGACCGCTGTCGTCGGGGATCAGGTTTTTCCAGTATAGGGGCTGGAAACGCCAGACCGGGCTGCGCTGGAGCAGGGCCTGGCGCACCCGGCGACAAAAGGTCTCGCGGTCGATCAGGTGGCCGCCCAGCGAGGCCAGATGGGCGGTGTTTTGCTGGCAGTCGATCAGGGGCACGTTGTGTTCGCGGGCGAAGGCCACCAGCGCCGCCAGAGCGATCTTGGAAGCGTTGTTCTGGTGGCTGAACATGGACTCGCCATACACCATGGCGCCCAGGTTGACGGCATACAGGCCGCCGACGAGCTGGCCGTCGATCCAGGTCTCCACGCTGTGGGCGAAACCGGCCCGCTGCAGTTGTTGGTAGGCCTGCACCATGGGTGGCAGGATCCAGGTGCCGCTCTGGCCGTCGCGCGGGGTGTGGGCGCAGGCACGGATCACGCGCTCAAAGTCGTGGTCGATGCGAATTTCCAGGCGCCCATCGCGCAGCAGGGCTTGAATGGTTTTGCGCAGCGAACGGTGCAAGCGGAACGCCGCAGGCTCCAGCACCATGCGGGGATCGGTGCTCCACCACAGGATGGGTTGACCGGCGCTGTACCAGGGGAAAATGCCTTGGGAATAGGCTTGCACCAGGGTGGGTACATCGAGCACGCCGCCCGCCGCCAGCAGACCCGGCGCCGGGTCGTCTGCCCCCCAGGCCGATGCCACCGGCGGGAACGCCTGACCAGGCTCCAGCCAGGGCCGTGCACGGGTGGGGGGCGTTTGCGTCATGTTCCCTATTGTGCTGGCAGTGGCGCGGCTGGCTTGGCGCGGGATGCCCGCCTGTTGATCAGGTGCGCGAGCGGCGGACCTGGCGTTGGGCGAGCGCAGCACCGAGCACAATGCCCACGGCATCGGCGAGCAGATCGAGCCCATCGCCATGGCGCCAGCCCGTGGCGGCCTGGGCCAGTTCGATGGCGCCGCCAAACAACAGCAGGCCTGCGGCCAGCAGCCACGGCCTTCGTGGATAGGCCTGCAGACCCAGAACCGCCAGGGCCGCAAAACCCAGTGCATGCTGCGCTTTGTCCCACAGGCTGAACACCGGGGGCGGCAGAAATTCGGTGGGCAGCAGCGACAACACGGTCACTGCGGCCAGGCAGAACCAGAAAACCAGGCGTTTGACTGGTGGTGTGGTGGACATCGGACGGTTCGGCAAAGGTGGGGGCGGCTGGGCGGTGGGTACGGGATCGACACCATCGCCGAGAACGGCTGCACAGCGGGCAACACCGATGTGGCGCGTTTCCAGGCGCGGGCAGCGCTGGCGTTTCAGCCCGCCAGCGTCTCCAGCAGCTCGGTCTCGATCTGAATCTGCCGCTTGTTCATCTGCAGTTGTGCGCCGCTGATGAGGAAGGTGTCTTCCACCCGCTCACCGAGCGTCGTCACCTTGGCGAGTTGCACGCTCACCTCGTGCTGTGCCAGCACGCGGGCGATGCAGTAAAGCAGACCGGCGCGGTCGCTGGCCGAGACACTGAGCAGCCAGCGCTGGGCTTTTTCGTCGGGACGCAAGTCCACACGCGGGGTGATGGGAAAGCTCTTGACGCGGCGCGAGAGCCGCCCCTTGCTGGGCATGGGCAGCGGGCCACGCTGGTCGATGGTCAGGGCGAGGTCGTTTTCCACCATGGCGGTGAGTTCGCGGTAGTGCTCCGACAGCGTGGGCGCCACCACCTGGAAGGTGTCGAGCGCGTGGCCGTTGCGCGTGGTGTGGATGCGCGCGTCCAGGATGCTGAAACCGGCGTTGTCGAAGTAGCCGCAGATGCGGGCGAACAGGTCGCTCTGGTCGGGGGCGTACACCAGCACCTGCAGGCCTTCGCCCTCGGGTGAGAGGCGGGCGCGCACGATGCTGCCGCTGGTGGCCGGTTCGTGGCCCTGTTCCCCGGTTTCTTCGCTGGCTGAGCGGGCGTTGATGGCCAGCTGGCGCGTGAGCACGCGGGTGTGCCAGGCGATCTCGTCGGCCTCGTGGCGCATGAAGTAGCTCACGTCCAGCGTGTCCCACAGCACCTTGTGCGCGAGGTGGGGCAGGGCGTGCAGCGCCAGCATGGACAGGGCTTCGCGTTTGCGGGCTTCGATTTCGGCGCCCGGGTCGGGTGCGCGACCGCCCAGCGTGCGCAGGGTGTAGCGGTACAGGTCTTCGAGCAGCTTGCCCTTCCACGCGTTCCAGACCTTGGGGCTGGTGCCGCGGATGTCGGCCACGGTGAGCAGGTAGAGCGCGGTGAGGTGGCGCTCGTTGCCCACGCGCCGGGCGAAAGCGTTGATCACGTCCGGGTCGCTCAGGTCTTCCTTTTGCGCCAGGCGGCTCATGGTCAGGTGCTCGGCCACCAGGAACTCGATCAGCCTGGCGTCTTCACCGGCGATGCCGTGCTGGCGGCAGAAGCTGCGCACGTCTTTCGCGCCCAGCTCGGAATGGTCGCCGCCCCGGCCTTTGGCGATGTCGTGGAACAACGCGGCGATGTAGAAAATCCAGGGTTTGTCCCAGCCGGCGGCCAACTGCGAGCAGAACGGGTACTCGTGCGAATGGTCGGGCATGAAGAAGCGGCGCACGTTGCGCAGCACCATCAGGATGTGCTGGTCCACGGTGTAGACGTGGAACAGGTCGTGCTGCATCTGGCCCACGGTGTGGCGGAATACCCAGAGGTAGCGCCCCAGCACCGAGGTCTGGTTCATCAGCCGCATGGCGTGGGTGATGCCATCGGGCTGTTGCAGGATGCGCATGAAGGTGGCCCGGTTGGCCGGATCGTTGCGAAACTTCGCGTTCATCACCGGCCGGGCGTTGTACAGCGCGCGCAGCGTGCGGGCCGACAGGCCCTTGATGCCGACCGTGGTCTGGTACAGCAGGAAGGTTTCCAGGATCGCCTGGGGCTGCTGGGTGTACAGGTGGTCGCTGGCGACTTCCAGCATGCCGGCCTTGTCGAAGAAACGCTCGTTGATGGGGCGCATGCGGTCCACGCCCACCTCGTCGCTGTTGAGGCGTTCCTCGATGTTGAGCAGCAGGATCTGGTTGAGCTGGGTCACCGCCTTGGCGGCCCAGTAGTAGCGCTTCATCAGCCGTTCGCTGGCGCGGCGCGCGGAGCGGGCCGTTGGGACGTGGTGCGGATCAGCGCCTGCGGGGGTGATGACGGTCGGCAGATGGGCCTTGAAGCCGAAGGACTCGGCCACCGCGCTCTGCAGGTCGAACACCAGCCGGTCTTCGCGCCGGCTGGCCAGCAGGTGCAGGCGCGCCCGGATCAGGCTCAGCAGCGCTTCGTTGGCCTTGATCTGGCGCGCCTCCAGCGGCGTGGCCAGGCCTTTGCGGGCGAGTTCGTCCCAGCTGCGTCCCAGGCCGGCCGCCTTGGACAGCCAGAGGATGATCTGCAGGTCGCGCAGGCCCCCGGGCGACTCCTTGCAGTTGGGCTCCAGCGCGTAGGGTGTGTTCTCGAACTTGTGGTGGCGCTGGCGCATCTCCAGCGTCTTGGCGACGAAGAAAGCCTTGGGGTCCATGGCCTCGCCGAGCTGGTTGACCAGGGTGGTGAACTGCGACTTGCTCCCGCAGATGAGCCGGCATTCGAGCAGCGAGGTCTGCACCGTCACGTCTTTGACCGCCTCGGCCACGCAATCGGCGGTGGTGCGCACGCTGGAGCCGATGTCCAGCCCCAGATCCCAGCAGGAACCGATGAAGCCTTCGAGCCGGGTCTTGAGGGTTTCGTCCTGCTCGGGCTCGCTGCCGTCGGGCAGCAGCACCAGCACGTCCACATCGGAATGCGGGAACAGCTCGCCGCGGCCAAAGCCGCCCACCGCCACCAGCGAGAAACCGGGGCCGAAGCCAGTACGGCTCCAGAGCTCGCGCAGGGTCTGGTCGGTCAGGCGGGAGAGCTTTTGCAGCGCGCTGCGCACGCTGCGGGTGGACGAACCCTGCACGCCCAGCTGGGCCAGCAAGGCGGCCTTGTCGCTGCGGTATTGCAGCCGCAGTGCGTTGAGATCGCCCATGGCGGGTGCCGGTTCGCCCTGCACGGGTTCAGGCCGTCACCGCAGCGGTGGTGGTCACGAAAGCCGGGGCGGGCGGACTGCCCGCCGACAGCGTGAGCACCTCGTAGCCGGTGGGGGTGACCAGCACCGTGTGCTCCCACTGCGCCGACAGGGACCGGTCGCGCGTGACGATGGTCCAGCCGTCCCCCATCTCCTTGATGTCGCGCTTGCCGGCGTTGATCATGGGTTCGATGGTGAAGGTCATGCCGGGTTTGAGTTCTTCCAGGGTGCCCGGGCGACCGTAGTGCAGCACCTGCGGTTCTTCGTGGAATCGCTGGCCGATGCCGTGGCCGCAGAACTCGCGCACCACGGTGTAGCCGTTCCCTTCGGCGTAGGTCTGGATGGCGTGGCCGATGTCACCCAGGCGCGCGCCGGGTTTGACCAGCACGATGCCTTTCCACATGGCTTCAAAGGTGACCCGGCACAGGCGGCGGGCCTGCACGCTGCAGGCCGCTTCGCCTCCGATCAGGAACATGCGGCTGTTGTCGCCGTACCAGCCCTCGGGCGTGATCACGGTGACGTCCACGTTCAGGATGTCGCCCTTCTTGAGCGGTTTTTCGTTCGGGATGCCGTGGCACACCACCTGGTTGATGGAGGTGCACAGGTGGCCGGGGTAGGGTGGGTAGCCGCTGGGCTGGTAGCCGATGGTGGCCGAGCGCGTGCCCTGCTGTTTCATGTACTCGGCAGACAGGCGGTCGATCTCCAGCGTGGTCACGCCGGGCTGGATGTGCGGCGTGAGGTGGTCCAGCACTTCGGAGGCCAGCTTGCAGGCCATGCGCATGCCCGCGATGCCGGCCTCGTCTTTGTAAGTGATGCTCATGGGGCGCGATTATCCCGTGTTTGACCTGCAGGCTTGTGCGCGACCGGTCTTGTCCTCGGTGGCACTGCGGTCGCCGCTTGGCCGGGCTGGCAGACCCAGGGACGGGGGCGGAAACCAGCGTTTTTCCGGGCTTTGAACGGGGTCCATCTGCGCAGCGCCAAGCTGCTGCCGGTGGACCAGCTGAGCGTCGGCTATCGGTTTTCTCACCCCCCTGAACCGCTGCGCGGCCTGCGCTGAAAGGGGCCACGCAGCGGCGCGGTGGAGCCGGGTGCCCCGGATGGAACAAACCGGCGCGCCCGGGTGCGGCTTATTTCATGCGTTCAGCGGATTCGAGGGTATTGACCATCAGCATGGTGATGGTCATGGGGCCAACGCCGCCGGGCACCGGGGTGATGTAGCCCGCCACCTCTTTGACACCGGCAAAGTCCACATCGCCGCAGAGCTTGCCTTCGTCGTTGCGGTTCATGCCCACGTCCAGCACCACCGCGCCGGGCTTGACCATGTCGGCCGTCAGCACGTTGCGCTTGCCCACGGCGGCCACGATCACGTCGGCCTGCAACGTCATGGCCTTCAGGTCTTTGGTCCCGCTGTGGCAGATGGTGACGGTGGCGTGCTGCTGCAGCAGCAGCATGGCCATGGGCTTGCCCACGATGTTGCTGCGGCCGATGACGACGGCGTGTTTGCCCTTCAACTCGTAACCGATGCTCTCCAGCATCTTCATGCAGCCATGCGGTGTGCAGGGCCAGAAGCCGGGCAGGCCGGTCATGAGCGCGCCGGCGCTGGCGATGTGAAAACCGTCCACGTCTTTCTCGGGCGAGATGGTTTCGATCACGCGCTGCGCGTTCATGTGGGCGGGCAGCGGCAGTTGCACCAGGATGCCGTGGATGCTCGGGTCGCGGTTCATGGCGTCCACGCGGGCCAGCAGTTCGGCCTCGGTCATGCTCGCTGGCCAGGTTTCCAGCACCGAGTGCATGCCGGTGTCTTCGCAGGCTTTGA
>PNMN01000027.1 GCA_013823655.1 Comamonadaceae bacterium
CACGCATTCGGTCGCGGCCAGCACGTCGGCCACGCCCACGCCCGGTCCCATGAGGTCGCGCTTGAGCAGGAAGGCGATCTCGCCCTCGGCCTTGGGCTGGATCAGCGTCGAGCTGTCGATGGCCTCACCCTGGTTGACGATCATGGCGTCGGTCAGGTAGCCAAAGTCAGGCTGGTGCACGCCGAGCATGTTCATCACGGCGGCGGAAGTCACGCCGATCTTCTTGCCGACGATGCGCTCACCGTCCTGCAGGCGGCGCTGCAGCATGCGCTCCTGGATGCGGTAGGCCTGCTCGATGGTGATGTCCGGGTGGCGGTTGGACAGCGGTTCGACGACCTGCTGCGTGCGCAGCGCGGTGTACAGCTCGTCGCCAAGGGTTTCGATGGAGATCATGGTGTGGTGGTCAGTTGGGGGTGTTGTCGGCCTTGGCGTCCGCTTCTTCCAGGAAGTTGGCGACCAGTTGCGCGAAGCGTGCCGCGTGTTCGATCTGCGTCCAGTGACCGCAATGGCCGTACACGTGCAGCTGGCTGTTGGGTATCCACTGGCTCAGGGTGAGCGAGTTCTGCAGCGGTATCACCTGGTCTTCACGCCCATGCACGATCAGCGTCTCGTGCGGCAGCGCGCGGATCGCGGCCTCCGGGCTGGCCATGGCGTCCACCCAGCGCTGGCGCGGGGCTGGGAACATGGCCGCAAAGGACTCTTGGAAACCGGGGCGGATGCTGGCCTGGTAGCGCAGCTCGGCCAGTTCGTCGGTGACCAGGGCGCGGCTGTGGGCAAAGAGGTCCAGCAGGCGCTTCATGTTCTCCAGCGAGGGCTGGTAGCCCCAGACGGCGTCCAGCCCCGGCGTGATCGGGAACGGCACGCCGACCGAACCCATGAGCACGAGGCGGCGCACGCGCTGCGGCGCGCGGATCGCCAGCGCGAGCGCGAGCGCGCCGCCGAAGCTGTTGCCCACCACGTCGGCCTGTTCCACGTCCATCGCGTCCAGCAGGTCCAGCGCCTGCTGCACCCAGGTGTGCATGGTCCAGTTGATGCCCGCGGGCCGGTCGGTGTAACCAAAACCCACCATATCGGGCGCGATCACGCGGCGGTGAGCAGGCGCCGGGCCGCCCCAAGCCTGCGCGTCCCCCTTGGGGGGAGGCTGCTGCGCAGCAGCAGGCAGGGGGCTGATGCCAGCAATCACGGGCATGGCCAAACGCCAGTTGGCCCAGGCGCTCACACCAGGGCCGGAACCGTGGATGAACAGCACCGGCGGCTGACCCGGCTTCGATTCACCGAGATCGTGCACGTTGCTGTTGAAGCTGCCGGTGCGGACGCTGCGTGCCACTTCGGGGTTGTGAGGGGTGCTCACAGCTTGACCATCACATTTCTAAGTTCGGTATAGAACTCCAGCGAATGCACGCCGCCTTCGCGGCCAATGCCGCTGGCCTTGGCGCCGCCGAATGCGGTGCGCAGGTCGCGCAGGAACCAGCTGTTGATCCAGCACAGGCCGACCTCGATGGCGGCGGCCATGCGGTGGGCGGTCCCCAGGTTTTGCGTCCATATGGTGGTGGCCAGGCCGTAGTCGGTGGCGTTGGCCAGCTCGACCGCCTCCTCTTCGGTGTCAAACGGTGCAATGTGGCAGCAAGGGCCAAAAATTTCTTCTCGGACGATGGGCGAGCTCTCGGGCAGACCGGTCCAGATGGTGGGCTGGACGAAGTGGCCCTGGGCGTGTTCGCCGTCCAGTACCGGCGCACCGCCACCGGTGACCACCGTCGCGCCTTCGGCTTTCGCCTGGGCGTAGTAGCCCAGCACCTTGGCCTTGTGTTCGGCCGAGATCAGCGGGCCCAGACCGACGCCGGGTGTATCGGGGCCGCCAATCTTCAGGGCCTCGGCCTTTTCCTTCAGCGCCGCCACGAAGCGGTCAAAGATCGGGCGCTGCACGTACACGCGCTCGGTGCCCAGGCAGACCTGGCCGCAGTTCTCGAACGCGCTGCGCGTGATCCCTGCAACGGCTTTGTCGAAGTCGGCATCGGCGAACACGATGCCGGCATTCTTTCCGCCCAGTTCGAAGCTGACTGGGCGCACGCCTTTGGCAGCGGCGGCCATGATGGCCTCGCCGGTGCGCGTCTCGCCGGTGAAGGTGATGCCGTTGACGCGCGGGTGTTGGGTGATGAATTGGCCCGCCGAACCGGGGCCGAAGCCGTGCAGCACCTGGTACACGCCCTTGGGCACGCCGACCGCGTTCATCACCTCGCCCAGCAGTGTGGCGGTGGCGGGGGTTTCTTCGGAGGGTTTGACGATCACGGTGTTGCCGCAAGCGAGCGCGGGGCCGACTTTCCAGGTCATCAGCAGCAGCGGTAGATTCCACGGGCAGATCACACCCACCACGCCCAGCGGCGAACGCAGGGCGTAGCTCACGGCGGTGCCGCCGTCGGGCGTGGTCATCTGGAAGCTCTCGGTCGGCACGTTTTTCACGATGTCGGCGAACACCTTGAAGTTGGCCGCGCCGCGCGGGATGTCGATATGGCTGGCCAGCGAGCGGGGTTTGCCGGTGTCGGCCAGTTCGGCTTGAAGAAAGTCGTCGAAACGGCGATTGATCTCGTCGGCCACAGCGTGCAGCAGTTCGGTGCGCCTGACCACACTCAAACGCCCCCAGTCGCCCTTGAGGGCTGCGTGTGCGGCGGCGACAGCGGCGTCGACCTCGGCCTGACCGGCCTCGTGAACCATGCCGACCACGGTGTTGGTCGCCGGGTTGCGGTTCTCGAAGGTCCTGGCCGTGGCGACGAACTCGCCGTTGATGAAGTTGTGGAACTGTTTCATGTTGCGTGCGGGAGATGGGAAATCAATCCAGGTCCAGGGCCTTCAGGCCGGCACGGGCGCAGGCTTCGTCCTGCTCGGCCGAGCCGCCGGAGACACCGATGCCACCGATGCGGGTGCCCTGCTCGACGATGGGCAGACCGCCGCCGAACAGCACCAGCCGCTCGCGCTGGTTGAGGCCGATGCGCAACAGCTCGTCGTCGCCGATCACGCCGCCCCACTTGGACGTGGGAAAGCCGAAGCTGGCGGCGGTGTAGGCCTTGTCGATCGCGATGTCGATCGAGTGCAGGAACGCATGGGGCATGCGCAAGAAGGCGGCGAGCGTGCCCGAGGCGTCGGTCACGGCCACGTTGATGCGTATGCCCAAAACCTCTGCGTGCGCAATCGCCGCCTGGCAAGCCAGCGAAGCGGCAGACGAGGTGATCACGGAAGAGGGAACAGAAAGTGGTGAGGTCATGAACAGAGGGAAGAGACAAGAGAAAAAGGGCGATGCTTCCGGAGCGAAGTGTCTGAACCCAGATCACGGCGGAACCGGCTCCGCCGGGCCGCACGTGATGCCCCCTTGAGAACGAAACATACAAGGGGGTGACGCGCCGCAGGCGCGGCGCGGGGGTGTGTCAGGTATACACATCGGTGAACGACGGCACCAGTTCCCCGGTGTGATAGAAGATGCCGCTGCCCAGGTGAGACTCATCCCAGGTCGTCACGGGGCGGTCGGGTTGCGCCAGGTAGCCCAGGCCGGCAAAGGTTACGTTGCGGTTGCCGCTGGGGTCGAAGAAGTAGATCGTCTGGCCTCGCGTGATGCCGTGGCGCGTCGGGGCCACGTCGATCCGCGTCTTGGTCTTGGCCATCACGTCGGCCGCCTTCAGGATATCGTTCCATGACTCCAGGTAGAAGGCCAGGTGATGCAGACCCATGCGCGGCCCACCGACGAAGGCGATGTCGTGCGGCGTGGTGGTGCGGGCCATCCAGGTCGCGGCCTGGATCGAGCCGCCCGGGCCAACGGTGACCTGCTCGGTGAGGAAGAAGTCCAGCACCTCGCTCATCAACTGGGTGTTCTCGGCGACCTTGTTGACGCCGGTTTCAGGGTTGAGTTCGCACATCAGCAGGCAGTGATCGAGCCAATGAGCGCCGGCACCCTTGAGGTTGTCGGGCCAGGGGTCGGGATTGCTGGAGCCGACCTCCGTGCCGACGCACTCCTTCATCGCATACAGCCGCATCTCATGCCCGCTGGGCAACTTGAACTGGAGCATCCGCCCGGTGGACGGCAGCGTGCCTTCCGCCAGCAAAGTGGTCTTGGTGCCGTGGGCCTCGATCTTCTTGCGCAGTTCGTCGAGGTCGCTGTCTTTCTGGACCTTGTAGGCCACGTGATTGAGGCCCGCCTGGTCAGACGGCGTGAGAATCAGCGAGTACTTGTCCCACTCGTCCCAACACTTGAGGTAGACGTTACCGGCCTTGTCCTCCATCGTCTTCTTCATACCCAGCACGTTTTCGTAGTGCTTCACGGCGGCTGCCAGATCCATCACCTTCAGGCTGGCATGCCCGATGCGCATCACACCCATGATCTATCTCCTTCGATTTGATGACTGCTGCTGAGGAATCGGGCTGGCAGTCGCAGACTCTGCGCGCCCTTTTGAAAACGGTTTCTCCAACTTGCCGACCACTTCCAGGTGCACCGGTGTCTGCGGCGCCACGCGGCAGGCCAGCGTGCAGCCCAGGCGTTCTTCTTCCCGCGTCACGTGGGCGCGGCTGATCGGGCCGAGTGTCTTGATCTGGCCGTCGAGGATTCGCACCTTGCAGACACCGCAGCCGCCGTTGACGCAGCCCACCGGGATGCCTTTGCGACCCAGGCGCACCATGCCCTGCAGCAGGCTTTCGTTGCCGGCGCAGGGAAAGGTCTCGTCGGTCTGGGCGACGTGCACCGCGAACTTGGGGCGGGTATCGAACAGGCTCATGGGTTTCGACGCAGGGCCGCCCCAAGGCGAAACAGCCCCCTCGGGGGGCAGCGAGCCGCGTAGCGGTGGAGCGTGGGGGCCATGACTACACCCGCTGGAAAAGAGGGCTGCGCGTGGCCTGTGCATCGGCCGCCGAGAGGAACTTCTCGGTGTAGATGTCGCGCTCGAACAGGCGGCCTTGCATCAGGGTCGAAAGGCAGGCCTCGATCATGGGCGGCGGGCCACACAGATAGGCCTTTCGACCGGCAAAGTTGCCGCCGAAATGTGCTTTCGCCGCCTCGTGCACGAAACCGCGAAAACCGTCCCAGTCGGAGGCTGCGGGCTCGTGGGACAGGGCCGGTACGTAGCTGAAATTCGGGTGTTGCGCCGCCAAAGTGCGGAACTCGGCGTCGTAGTACAGCTCTTCGCGCGAGCGCTGGCCATAGACCAGGGTGATCGGCAGCGTGCAGCCGCGCGAGAGCAGATCCAGGATCATCGAGCGTGGACTCGATAGACCCGATCCGCCCGCCATGAACACCATCGGCAGCTGCGCCGACTCGCGCACGAAGAAGCGGCCATAAGGACCGGTCAGCCGCAGCCGGGCGCCGGTCAGGAGCTGCTCATGCAGCCAGCTGGTGCCGACGCCACCCGGCAGCTTGCGCACGTTCAGCTCGATGCCTTGCGTGGCGTTCACATCCTCTGGCGCATTGGCGATCGAGAAGGCGCGGCTCTGACCCAGACCCGGAATCTCCAGCTGCACGTACTGGCCCGCCTGGAAGTCGATGGCCTTGTCCAGATGCAGGTGGATGGCCTTGATGGTTGGCGTCAGGTCTGCGATGCGGGTGACCGTGGCAGCGAAGTCGCGCACCGGGATCACGCGCGCATCGGGCTCTGCGTCGATGTCGGCCTCGATGATGGTGTCGCTTTGCAGCGTGCAACAGCAGGCCAGCGTCTTGCCCTCGTCGCGCTCGAAGTCCATCAGCGCAAACGGATTGGCCGCGCCGTGATCGACCTCGCCGTGGCTGACCTGTACCTTGCACGTACCACACAGGCCATGGCCGCAGGCGTGCGGCAGGTAAATGCCTTGCCGCAGCGCTGCGTCAAGCACGCTCTGCCCTTCTTCGACCTCGATGGTCGCGCCCAAGGGTTCGATCGTCAGTTGGTAGCTCATGGAGAGGTTAGCTAAAACTTCCCTTGATGCCGGTGAGGCCCGGCGTGCGGAAACGAATCACGTCCTTGTGCTTCAGACCGTTGTCGGCCAGCGACTTTGACGGGTCGGGTGTCCAGGGCTTGCCAGACTTGAACCATTCGACCTTCACCCAATCGATCTTGGCGAAGTCCGGGTGGTAGCCGTAGACGCCGGGCAGCACGGCGCTGGCCAGCGCACCGAACGGCGTATCCGGCGGCAGCGGCAGGCAGACCGGTGCACAAAACAGAAGGTGGTCCTCCCAGCCGATGTAGAGCAGCGGAGCGGGAAAGTTTTCCCGCACATCGGACGGCTTGAACGCGTAAGGGGTCAAGGCGGTGACGCTCATACAGATGCTCCTTTCCAGGCGGCAAAGTTTTTCTGATCTTCGGAACCTTCGAAGTCGAAGTTGTCGCGCCCGATCTCCATCTCGTAGTACTGCAACACCGCCAGCAGCGGATCGAAGCCCTCGGCGGTCGGGTCGGTGCCCGGTTTGAAGCAGTGGCCCTGGTAGATCTGGTGCACCGGCAGCCACGACTGGACGAATTTCTCCGGCTCGTGGTCAAAGATGTCCTTGCAACCGTCGCTGCAAAAGTGGTACTTGTCGCCCTGGTAGTCGCTCTCCCGGTAGCAGATCTTGCTGGCGTCGCCCTCTTCGGTGAACTGCATCGGGATCTGGCAGGTGGTGCACAGCATGGGCAGCGTCTTGTTGTAGAAGCGGTTGCCGGCTTGTTGCTGCTCGCGCAAGAACTCCAGACGCGGACGGTAGTGCTGGTCGAATGTCGTGGGGTACTTCTCCGACAGCCAGGCCATCTCGTCGTCGTTCGGTACCCAGGTGTGGAAGGGCGCGGCGGCGTTGTAGTTGTAGAAGGTGTTCCAGGTCTGGTGGCTGATGTGGTCCTTGCCCTCGCAGGCCTGTTTCCAGCCGGCCGGTTCGCGGATGCCGTAGCGGGCAAGGTCCTTGAACAGCGCGCCGCCGTTTTCTTCGGCGTACATCTCCCAGGCTTCTTTCCAGCTCATCACGCGCTTGGGCAGCATGTAGTCCTGCATCATGGCCACGATGGACAGCAGGCGGTAGCCGCGCCAGAACCACTTGTCGATCCAGCGCTGCACGATCGGCACGTTGCCCGGGTCCTGCTCGAGCATGAACTTGATGCATTCCATGCCCAGCGTCATGTGGCGGCTCTCGTCGCTCTGCGCGCTGAAGCCGAAGGTCACGGTGGACATGTCGCCGTTGTGCGCCGCCCCGCTCATGAACGGCACAAACAGCAGGTTGGTCAGCACGTATTCGAACGAAAAACTCACCGCAGTCAGAAACTCGAACGGTCCGCCGGTCATCGCGTCTTCGAAGAAAGACTTCGGCACCGACAGGTACCAGACGCGGTCGAACCAATGGTTTGAATGGTGTATGCCGTTGAAGTACTTGTTGTAATTGGACAGGGTGTGCGCCTGGGTCTGGTAGTGGCGCAGCTCATCGACCGACTGCATCTGCGCCGCTACCCGCACTCCCTCGCCGGTGAACTGCCTGCCCACGTGAGCGAAGCCACGGTGGGCGCAGTATTCGAGCGGCGACACGCCCGTGATGAAAAGCTTGAGCGCATTGACGTAGCGCGCATCGCTGATGCCGAGCTGGCCGCTGTTCTGCGCGAAGGCATCGATCACGGCGTAGAGCTTCTTCTCTTTTTCACCCTGGTACTTCCAGTAGGCGTCCATGGTCAAGCGGAACGGGTCCTGCCATTTGTCCCAGTCGTGGATCTTGATGCCCTCGTACTTGTCGTATGGGAACACCTTGTCCATCGGCTGGTAGGTGGTCTCCCACCCCAGGCCGCGCGTCATCGCGGCATAGCGGTCTTTCAGGCCGAGTTTTTTCTTCACCAGCGTGGTATCCATGTTTGTCTCCTTGGTCGAATCAAAAATTCACAACAGCACACCGAACGCCACAACCCCACCCAGTCGCACCACGGAACCGGCTTTGCCGGGCCGTCGGTGCGGTCCCCCTCCCGCCGAAGGCGAGAGAGGGGGAAGACGCGAAGCGGCGCAGGGGGTGCATCTCAATGCTTCCAGCTCAGGGAAAATTGCTCTTCGTCCTCGTCGACGTGGCCGGAAATGGTCACGAGGCTCAGGTGCAGTTGCTGCAGGTCATAAGGGCGACCGGTCTGCGCTTCGATCGTGGCGCGAAGAATTTGCAGGCGGTTGGGCGCGTCGATCTTGACCAGACCGGGAGAGTGCACAACCACGGCGGCGGGGTTGTCGGTCATGATCGCCTCCACCAGAGGGCGCGCCTCTTCGTTGTTCTGGAAGGCTATAAATACGTTGGACATCAAAGTTCTCCGCTGTGGGGGTGGGGGATTTCAGCGCTCAGAGCCCTGCGCCGACCTTGCGGCAACGCTCGGCCAGCAGCGCTGCAGCGTCTTCGAGCGCCCGTGCGCCCGCTGCGCCGAGCGCGAGTTCGGCAACGGGTTTCAGCGCGTCTTGGGCGCGTGCGCTCCAGTCCCGCGCCCAAGTCGCAATCAGCCCCTGGTTGGCTTCGGATTC
Source organism: Comamonadaceae bacterium (assembly GCA_013823655.1). Taxonomy (GTDB): domain Bacteria; phylum Pseudomonadota; class Gammaproteobacteria; order Burkholderiales; family Burkholderiaceae_C; genus Hydrogenophaga. Next base: position 8,455 of record PNMN01000027.1, read on the forward strand.
GGTCGCAGCGGTCTTGACCACCGCATCCACCCAGCGCGCGCTCTCTTCGTGCCATTCGGGCATGAATGCGGTCAACATGGCCACGGCGGTACCGCCCTTGAGCGCCACGTGATCATCGACAAAGCTGCCGTAGATGAGCGGGTACAGCAGTCCGTCGAGCACCAGGTTTTGCGCCACGAACAATTCGAACGGGTCTTGCAGCACCAGCGTGTCTTCGACGCAGCGGCGCAAGCCCTGCCAGTGCGGATCATTCAACCAAGCCTGCTTGCCTTCGTCGAGCACCGACGAATCGCCCAGCGCCAAGCCCAGCCGGGTGAGGTACTGCGCCACCCCCAGGTTGTCCATCGCGTGAAAGATGGCCGGGGCGGTGAAGGCTGTGCCATAGCCGTAAGCGCAGATGGAGGCGTTGTTCATGTTGGCGCCCCAGGCCGCGTGGCGCAGTGGGATCAACACCTGCAGCGCTTTGCTGCGCACGTCGGCGGCGATCTTGTCGATCATTGCGCGCGACTCCACGAACGCATAGCTGGATTCGACCGCGTCTTGCTGCCGCGCACGCGTCATGGTCCAGGTCGCGTAGTAATACTGACGGGGATCTTTGAGCACGTACCAGTCGGCCAGCACCACCTTGCTGCGCCTGGCATCGAACAGTTCGTGCTCCGGGTCCCAGGTGGGGCGGTAATGGAAGTTGACCATCGGCTGCGCACCCAAGGTGGCCTCCTGGTAACGGCTGGCGGCCTTGTCGCCGCCGATGTATTTGGCCACGTGGGCATAGGTCTGGCGCAGTGGCTTGATCTCGCGCGCCTGCAGGTCGATGTTCATCAGTGTTGGTCTCCGTTGAAGTGGTGGGTGAACATTTCAGTGATCCAGCAGCTGGACCTTGTTGTGGGCACAGAAGGCATCAAAAGCGGAAGCAGGCAGCATCAGTTCCACCGCCAGTTCCGGCCAGCCGATCGAGAACTCGAAGCTGACCAGCCCGTCGGCACGCCGCTCCAGCACGCGCACGAAACGCAGCGAGGTGTCGCAGGCGGGCAGGGTGAGGTCGGTGCTCGGGTTCATGGTGGCCGTGGTGATCGTGGACCTGGCGTCCTTTGCAGGCACCGTGCCAACAGAAACGCTTGCGGGTATAAATCTCGATATTTAGGGGAAATCCCCAGGAAAATAACCGGTGTGCCGTGCAGCATTTGTATCGATATGAGATTCTTGATAGCGTGAACATTGGCGAAAAATTGGGTTCTGTTTCCAGAAATTGATCATTTGAAGCGGCGATAAAAGCTGGTTTTTCTCAAATGAGGAAAAAAAGAAAGTCGATCGCGATGGCTTGCTCTGGAAGTGGCATTCGGTAAAAATGTCGAGATTCAAGAGGTTCATCAGAACCCGATCACCGGAGACTCCGTTGGACGCTTCCCTGACCTACCCACCTGACCAAGACCTGCGTCGGCTGCTGCGTTTCGAGCCCGACAGCGGCGCCATCTGGCTCGGGGAGCGGCGCATGGTGCTGCTGCACACAACCGCGCTGACGGCGCTGCGGCACGACCTCATCACCTCGGTTGGCAAGGAGCACGCGCGGCGCCTGCTCACCCGCATGGGCTACGCCTGCGGCCTGCACGACGCGGGTTTTGCCGCCAAGATCCGCGGCTCGCGCACGCTGGAGGAGATGTTCCTGGTCGGCCCGCAACTTCACATGCTCGAAGGAGCGGCCCGGGTGACGCCGGTGGTGCTGAAGATGGACGCGGCCGCAGGCCGTTTCGAAGGCGAGTTCCGGTGGGACGGCTCCTGGGAAGCGCATGCCCACCGCCTCAAGTACGGCGTGGTCGACGAGCCAGCGTGCTGGACGCTGCTGGGCTACGCCAGCGGCTATACCAGCGCCTTCATGGGCAAGCACATCCTGTTCAAGGAAACAAAATGTGCCGCCTGCGGCGACGAGCATTGCCACATCGTGGGCCGACCGATCGATGAATGGCCCGACGGCGATGCGCACCGTCAGTATTTTGAAGACGATTCCCTGCTGGAGAAGATGGACGCGCTGAGCCAGCAGGTCCAGGCGCTCAAGAGCAGCCTCGGGCCCACCGAGTCCGACGGCATGCTGGTCGGGTTTTCACCCGGTTTCCAGCGTGCGCACGACCTGATGCGGCGCGCCGCCAGCACCCAGGTCTCGGTGCTGCTGACCGGGGAAACCGGCGTGGGCAAGGAGCGTTTTGCCCGTGCGCTGCACAAGCATTCGGAGCGCGCTGCGGGGCCTTTTGTGGCGGTGAACTGCGCAGCTCTGCCAGCCGAACTGATCGAGGCCGAGCTGTTCGGGGTGGAGAGGGGGGCGTTCACCGGGGCGCATGCTGCGCGGGCCGGGCGTTTCGAACGCGCCGAAGGCGGAACGCTGTTTCTCGACGAAGTGGGTGACCTGCCGATGTCGGCCCAGGCCAAGCTGCTGCGTGTGCTGCAGGAGGGCGAGATCGAACGCCTGGGCGGTGAAAGCACGCGCAAGGTGAATGTGCGGCTGGTGGCAGCCACCAATGTGCAGCTTGAAAACGCGGTCGCACGCGGGCTGTTCCGCCGCGATCTGTTCTACCGCCTGAACGTGTATCCCATCTGCATTCCGCCGCTGCGCGAGCGGCCGACCGACATCGAGCCGCTCGCGCGGCACCTGCTGACGCGATTCACTGCACTGCACCAGAAGCGCCTGGCCGGTTTCAGCGACCGGGTCCTGCTGGCACTCGCCCGGCACGACTGGCCGGGCAACGTGCGCGAGCTCGAGAACCTGGTCGAGCGCGGCGTGATCCTGGCTGCGCAAGGCTCGGTGATCGAGGTCGAGCACCTGTTTCCCAACCAGCCGGATGGGGCGCACGACGGCATCGACCCCCAGGGTCGGCTGGCCCGCCGCGCGCCGCAGGACGAACAAGCCCTGTGCCAGCGCGTGCTCGACAGCGGCGTGCCCATCGAATCGCTGGAGGCGCAAGTGCTCGCGCTGGCGGTCGAGCGCAGCCGCGGCAACCTCTCGGGCGCGGCGCGGCTGCTGGGCATTTCGCGCGCGCAACTCGCCTACCGGCTCAAGCGCCAGCAACCCGGCGGCAGCGCCGCGTGACACCGGAGCCAGGACCCTGACCATGTTGCCCACCGAAACCTTTACCGACCATCTGCTGCGCCCAAGCGCCGAGGCGCCGCGAACCCTCTCCGAGCGTGCCTACCTGGCCGTGCGGCAGGACATCGTGCAAGGCCTGCTCGCGCCCGGCGAGCGACTGCGCGTCGAGCACCTGAAAGACCGCTACGCCGTGGGTGCGGGCACCTTGCGCGAGGCGCTGGCGCTGCTGGTGTCCGACGCCCTGGTCACGGTCGAGGGCCAGCGCGGCTACCGCGTGGCCGAGATCTCGCTGGCCGACCTGAAAGACCTGACCGACACGCGCGTGATGCTCGAAACCGAAGCGCTGCGCCAGTCGATACGCCTGGGCGACGGGCACTGGGAGCGCGGTCTGACCCAGGCCTTTGCGGCGCTCACCGACGCCGAGCAGCAGGTGGGCGGGCTGGAGCCCCAGCGCTGGGAGCTGGCCAACAAGCGCTTTCACGAAGCGCTGATTGCAGCCCACCGCTCGCCCTGGAGCAAGCACCTGCTCGGGCTGCTTTACCGCCACGGCGAACGCTACCGGCACGTGGCCATCCGCATGGGTGCTGCGCAGACAGTGCAGCGCGACGTGCACGACGAGCACAGCCAGATCTACAACGCCGCGCTCGCGCGCCAGGAGGCTCGCGCCGCGCTGGCGCTGGAGGCGCACATCCGCCTGACCTGCGACATCCTGGTGCAGCAGGCCGCCAGCCGTTCGATCGATCACCACGCGGGCTCCGAACTGGGCCTGCCGACCTGACGGTCGCTCCAAGCGGGAAAGCCCGGTGGACGGGCACTGGTCTGCCCACCAGAATGGCCCCATGTCACCCATCTGGGATCTGTCAGTCCCCCACGTCGCCGCCGCCGTGCCTTCGCGCGCCGTCGCTGCTCTGCTCGATGTCGCCCTCTCGCCGCCCGGCGCCGACCCCTTGCTGCAAGCGGTGCAGGCGGTGGTGCCGGTGGACTATCTCTCGCTGGTGAGCGTTCAGCGCGACCGGCCCGAGCTGCTGGCGGGCAGCGCCGCGCGACCGCAGGAGCGTTCGGTGGTGGACCAGTGTTTCAGCATCTACCGCCGCCACGACTACTACCGGCGCGACGCCATCCTGCCGCTGGCCCGCCAGCTCGGTGCACGCTCCGGGCGCGAGGGCCTGGCCCTGCATTGCCGCGCCGACGATCTGCCCGACGCCGGCTGGCGTGCCGACATCTACGAACGCGAGCGATTGACCGATCGCTTCACCCTCATGCACGCGCCCGCACCGGGCCAGGTGCAGGTCATTCACCTGTACCGAGACGAACGCCAGGGTCGCTTCCTGCCGCAGGAACTGGAGCGCCTGCTGGGCCTGGCGCCCCTGTTGCGCCAGGCCCACGCGGCCGCGTGGCACGCGCGGGCGGCGCTGTCAGACCGCACCGCCGGTGTGGTCCGCGCCGAACAGCGGCTGGAGCGTCTGGCCCCGTCGCTCTCGCCGCGCGAACGTGCGGTGTGCGCGCGCGTGGCGCAGGGCCTGAGCGCCGACGGCATCGCCGCCGACCTCGATGTGGCGCCATCCACCGTGGTCACGCTGCGCAAACGCGCCTACCTGAAACTGGCCCAGGCGGGTCTGCCCGCGCAGCGCCTGGGCCTGGCCCGGCTGTTGAATTGACGACCGCCATGGGTCGGGCGGGGGCAATACCCCTGTCTGTCCCCCTCGAAGGGGACATTGAATGGGCGAACGGTGCCTAGCATGGGCGCACAACAAGGCTTTCAGGAGACCGCCGATGTGGCTGCGCAACTGCTGGTACGTGATCGCCTGGGGACACGAAATCCCCGCCGCCAACCTGCCCGAACTCTTCACCCGCACCGTGCTGGGCGAGCCGGTGCTGGTCTACCGCAAAACCGGCGGCGGGCTGGTGGCGCTGGAAGACCGCTGCTGCCACCGCCATGCGCCGCTCTCGGTGGGTCGGCGCGAGGGCGACGCTGTGCGCTGCGGTTACCACGGCATGAAGTTCGAACCCTCGGGCCGCTGCATCGAGATCCCGGGCCTGGACACCGTGCCGCCCAAGGCCTGCGTGCACAGCTACCCGGTGGTGCAGAAGAACAACTGGGTGTTTGTCTGGATGGGAGACCCGGCGCGGGCCGATGAGGCGCTGCTCCCGGACAACTTTTCCTGTGAAAGTCCGGACTGGAAGCACCGACCGGGCTACCTGCACTACGACACACCCTACCTGCTGATCTGCGACAACCTGCTCGACTTTTCGCACCTGAGCTTCGTGCATGAAAAAAGCCTGGGTGGTTCCCACCGCATCGCGCAGGCGCGGCCCGGCATCGAGCCCGTGCCCGGTGCCACAGCCGACTGGCCGCAGATGGGCATCCAGGTTTCGCGGCACGTGACCGATGTGCCGGCGCCGCCCTTCTACCAGCGCTTTCGCCGCTTCGACACCAACCTGGACCGCTGGTTTGTCTACGACTTTCTGCTCCCCGCCACGCTGATCATGCATTCGGGCGGGCGCCCCACCGGCACCGCGCCCGATGCGCCCGGCCCTTCGGTGCGGCTGCACAGCTGCCAGAGCCTCACGCCCGAAACCGAGACCAGCACACACTACTTCTTTCAGCAGTCGCACCCGGTGGACGAGGGCGACGACTCGGTGACCGATAGCATCTACAACAGCCTGCTCGGCGCCTTCAACGAAGACCGCGACATGATCACGGCGCAGCACCGCAACATCGCGCTGGACCCGAACCGGCCCATGCTGCCGCTGGCCATGGACGCGGCGCTGATCCAGTTCCGGCGCTTGCTGGAAAGCCGCGTGGCCGCCGAGCGCCAGGCGCTGGCGGTTTGCAGAAGCAGCCGGGCGTGCAGCGTCAAACGGCCCGCGCGGCCTTCGTGAACGAGATCAAGGCCAGGCAGGCCGCGCTGGAAGACCGCTGGGTGGCGGCGGCGGAAGGGCGTGGTGTGAGCGCAGGCCCCCTTCGCCGACCGGTCGCAGAGAGGTCTCGCGCCTTGCATCCGGTGCCCGTGGGTGGCGCCAGGGCGCGTTTCAGCCCGCCAGCACCGGGAACAGCTTGGTCAGTCCCGCTGCCATCACCTCCACCGCCAGCGCGGCCAGGATCAACCCCATCAGCCGGGTCATGACGTTGATGCCGGTTTGCCCCAGGAAGCGCGCGATCGGTTTGGCCGCTGCGAAACACACGGCCGTGGCCAGCGCGATCACCACGCCATAGCCCACCAGGGCCGCGTGCTGGAAGAAGGTCTGGGCCTGGTCGGCGTAGATCACCACGGTGGACATGGTGGCCGGGCCGGTGAGCAGCGGAATGGTCAGCGGCACCACCGCGATGGAGGCGCGCGCCGAGGCGTCGTCCACTTCGCCCTGGGTGGTCTTGGCCTCGGCCGGCTGGGCATTCAGCATCGACAGCGCGGAGGTCAGCAGCAGCATGCCGCCACCGACCTGGAAGCTGGCCAGCGAAATGCCGAAAAATTCCAGGATTTGCAGGCCAACGATGGCGCAGGTGGCGATCACCGCGAACGCGCTGAAAGCCGAGATCAGGATGGTGCGCTTGCGTTGCGCCGAGCTGAAGCCTTGCGTGTAGTGGATGAAAAACGGCACGATGGCCAGCGGGTTGACGATGGCCAGCAGGGTGATGAGGGGCTTGAAATCCATCCCGCTATTGTGCGGGCGGGGCGGTCGATCCGGCGCCGGGCCGCCCCAAGCCGGATCAGCCCCCGTGGGGGGCAGCGACCCGCGCAGCGGTGGAGCGTGGGGGCACCGATCCGGCGCCGGGCCGCCCCAAGCCGGATCAGCCCCACGACCCGGTGGTGACCGGGTCCCTCCCCGGTCAAGGGGCGGCGACCCGCGCAGCGGTGGAGCGTGGGGGCTCCCTCCTTCTGAACATGCCGTAGCCCTCCATGTGCAGCACCTTGTCGCCGTGCTGGTTGAACATTTCCCACACCGTGCGCACCAGGCCCACGTCGGGCCGCTTGCTCATGGCGCGCTTTTCGGTGATGGTGTGCTGCAGCCGCAGCACGTCGCCGGGGTAGACCGGCTTGGTCCATTTCAGGCTTTCCAGCCCGGGCGAGCCCAGGCTCGATGTTTCGTGCAGGAAATTCGTCACCATCAGCCGCATCGCCATGGCGCAGGTGTGCCAGCCGCTGGCGCTCAAGGCACCGAACACCGAGGCCTTGCCGGCTTCCTCGCTCAGGTGAAAGGGTTGCGGGTCGAACTGGCTGGCGAAGGCGACGATCTGCTCCTTCGTGGGCGAGACGCTGCCCAGGTCGCGCACCTGGCCGATTTCCAGGTCTTCCCACCAGAGCTGGATGTGCGGGCTTTGTTCGGGGGTGGTGGCGGTCATTCAGGGTCCTCCAGATACGTCGATCAGGCGCATTCTCGTGCAAGGTCCGACAGCCGCCACACGCAGACCTGCAACACCCCGACTTGCCCCTTGTCCATGTGTGAATCTCCTGCAAAATCCGTCGCTTGCGGTGACAACCGCGTATGCTGGAACTTACCGCAGGTGTGCCTGCCGCGCGCGTCGCGCACCGGACCTTGCCCCCACCCCACCCCATTGCCCGGAGCCAACATGGGTACTTTCGTCCAGCTCACCGCCGCCGACGGCTCGCCGTTTCCCGCCTACGTGGCCCAGCCCGCCGTCCAGTCCAGGGGCGGTCTGGTGGTGCTGCAGGAGATTTTTGGCGTCAACAGCCACATCCGCGCCGTGGCCGACGGTTACGCGGCCGATGGGTACTTTGTCGTCGCGCCGTCCACCTTCCACCGCGTGCAGGCGGGCGTGGAGCTGGGTTACACCGAGGCCGACATGGGCACTGGTTTTGCCCTCAAAACGGCCGTCGAGGCGCTGCCAGCGCCCGGCGTGCTGGCCGATATCCAGGCCGCCATCCGCCACGCGGCACAGGGCGGCAAGGTCGGCATCGTGGGCTACTGCTGGGGTGGCCTGCTCACCTGGCGCAGCGCCTGCCTGCTCGACGGCCTGTCGGCCGCCGTGTCCTACTACGGGGGCGGCATGACCACGCCGACCGAGGTCGCGCGCCAGCCGCGGGTGCCGGTGCTGGCGCATTTCGCCGAACAAGACACCTGGATCCCGCAGGACAGCGTGCAGGCCTTTCGGCAGGCGCAGCCCGGCGTGACGGTGCACACCTACCCCGCGCACCACGGCTTCAACTGCGACCAGCGTGGCGCCTGGAATGCCGACGCCGCCCAGCTGGCGCGCCAGCGCAGCCTGGCCTTTTGGGCGCAGCACCTGCGAGGCTGAGGGTCTTTCGCCCAGGGCCGCACGCGGCCTCGGCTGGAGCCGCCCTTCGCCTGCCGCTCAGCGTGCGGATCGGGCGAGGTAGCGCTTGCGCCAGAACAGCGCGCCCAGCAGCCCTGCGACCACCACCATGGCGCCCATGGCCCACCAGAAACCACTCTGTTTGTGCAGCAGCGGGATGAATTCGAAATTCATGCCGAAGATGCCCGCGATCAGGTTCAGCGGCAGGAAGATGGCGGTCAGCGCCGTGAGTGTGCGCATGGTGTCGCTGGTGCGGTTGCTCTGGGCCGAAAAGTGCATCTGCACGGCGGTCTCGGCGTTCTGCTCCAGCCGCCGCACGTGGTGGATCACGCGCTCGATGTGTTCCAGCACGTCGCGGCTGCGCACCTTGAGCAGCTCCAGCCCCTTGTGTCCGCCGAAGTGGTCGCTGGCACCGTCGATCACTTCCCAGCCGGCCAGCGCTTCGATCCAGTCCTGAATGGCCGAGCGCTGGTCTTCGCAGATTTCGTCCAGCTGGTGCAGCGAGATGCGCGCGTCCAGCAGCGAGTTCCAGTTGTTGAACCGGGTCGATGGGTGCAGCAATTCGGCCTGCCAGTGGTCGAGCTGGCGCGTGAGCTCGCGGCGCAATTCCAGGTAGCCGTCCACCATCTGGTTGACGATGCGCAGCATCAGGTCGGCCGGGCCGCCGGGCAGGTTCGCCCCGGTCGCGCGCGCGGAATTGGAGTCCGCGGCGAGCAGGCGCGTGGCGTACTGGTCGAGCACGGCGCAGTCGGTCGGGTGCACGGTCAGCAGCACACGGTCGAACACCACAAAACCGACCGGGCTGGTGTCGATGCGGCGCAGCACCGGCGGGCCGCGGCGTCGGGTGGGCCGCGTCAGCACCTTGCCGGGGTGGTCCAGATCGGATGCGGCGTGGCCCGCAGCCAGGCGACGGAACACCAGGATGTCGTACTGCGAGGTGTAGTCGAACCGCGAAGGCAGCTGGTTGCTGAGCAGGTCGGCCATGTGCAAGTCCAGCAGCGCCACACCACTCAGCGCCTGCAGCGTGGCCTGGATGCGGGCCTGCTCCAGCTCGAATTCGCGCTGCCCGCAGGCGATCCACACGAAGCCCCCGGTCGGTGGCAGCGCTGGCGTGTCGGTCTCGCGAACCGAGCCCGGCAGGATGTGAAAGACGCGCATCGGGCGGGCCGCGATCAACCGCGCAGCAGCCGCGCCGCGTCGCGCGCGAAGTAGGTCAGGATGCCGTCGCAGCCCGCGCGCTTGAAGGCCAGCAGGCTCTCCAGCATCACCGCGTCGTGGTCCAGCCAGCCGTTTTGCGCCGCAGCCTTGAGCATGGCGTACTCGCCGCTCACCTGGTAGGCGAAGGTCGGCATGGCGAACTCATCCTTCACGCGGCGCACGATGTCCAGGTACGGCATGCCGGGCTTGACCATCACCATGTCGGCGCCCTCGGCAATGTCCAGCGCCACCTCGCGCAGGGCCTCGTTGCTGTTGCCGGGGTCCATCTGGTAGACCTTCTTGTCGGCCTTGCCCAGGTTGGCGGCCGAACCCACCGCGTCGCGGAACGGGCCGTAGAAGGCGCTGGCGTATTTCGCGCTGTAGGCCATGATGCGGGTGTGGACAGCGCCGCTCGATTCGAGCGCGGCTCGAATCGCCCCGATCCTGCCATCCATCATGTCGCTGGGTGCGATCACGTCCACGCCGGCAGCGGCCTGCGTCAGCGCCTGCTGCACCAGGATCTTCACTGTCGGATCGTTCAATATGTTGTTGTGCTCGTCGAGCACGCCGTCCTGCCCGTGGCTGGTGTACGGGTCCAGCGCCACGTCGGTCATCAGACCCAGGCCGGGAAAGGCTTTTTTGAGTGCCCGCACCACGCGCGGCACCAGGCCGTCCGGGTTCAGGGCTTCCTGGCCGTCCGGCGTCTTGAGCGACGGGTCGATCACCGGAAACAGCGCCAGGTACGGAATGCCCAGCTTGACGCAGTCTTCGGCCACCGGCAGCAGCAGGTCCAGACTCAGGCGTTCCACGCCGGGCATGGACTTGACCGCTTCGCGGCGCTCGGTGCCGTCGAGCACGAACACCGGATAAATGAAGTCCGCCGGGCCGAGCCGGTGCTCGCGCACCAGGTCGCGGGTGAACGCGTCACGGCGCAGTCGGCGCGGGCGGGAGAGGGGGTAGGGTGCGGGCGTTTGCATGGGCGTATTGTGGCAAGGACGCGCCAGCCCTTGCAAACCACAGACCCTGCGCGCGCCAGCCGTGGTCGGAATCGGTTGCCGAAGACTAAGA
>PNMN01000028.1 GCA_013823655.1 Comamonadaceae bacterium
GCCCTGCGGGCTGCGGTGCGAGCTGGCTTGGGAGCGGCCCGGCGCTGCGCTCACTGGAGTACCTTCGCCCTGCGGGCTGCGGTGCGAGCTGGCTTGGGAGCGGCCCGGCGCTGCGCTCATGCGCGCTCCGGGGCGGTGGCCCGGTCCAGCCACCCCCGCACGGTGGCGGTGAACTGCGTGGGCTGCTGGTGCATGAGCCAGTGCCCGGCGTCAAAACCCTGCACCTTGCAGCCCGGCGTGGAGCCCAGGGCCGCGAGCCAGCGCGCGGAATGGAACATGAAAGGCTTGCGCTTGCCGAACAGGAACAGCGTGGGTATTTTGGGGCCCAACACCTTGTCCACCCGCGCCACACCGCGCAGCCCACCGAACGAGCCCAACCACTGCATCGCATACGGGTAGTTCATCTGCCAGCCGATCTGCGGCGGCGGCGTGCCGCAGCCGATGCTGCGCGCCATGAAGCGCGTCATGCGGTCGGCCAGCGTCGGCCACAGGCCACCCAGTTTCCAGGCCATGGCCAGCCAGAGCTGGTAGCCCGCGATCATCAGCTTGTCCTTGCCGGTGAGCGACTTCAGGTAAGCCCCCGAGTTGGTGTCGCCAATGTCGGTGCCCACCACGCGCGCCACGCGCTGCGGGTGGCGCGCCGCGTACTCGTAGCCAAAGAAGCAGCCCCAGTCGTGCAGCAGCAGCGTGACCGCCTCGCCCGGGCTCACCGCGTCCAGCACCGCGCCGATCAGGGTGCACATCTCATCGACCGACACCGGGCGCGGCCCCAGGGCCAGGTCGTAGCCCGGCAGCGAGAACCGCACACAGCGGTAGCCGTCGCTCAGCGCGGCCACCGTGTCGTCCCACAGCGCCAGCGTGTCGGGCCAGCCGTGCAGCATCACCACGGTCGGCCCGCTGCCCTCGATGTGGACCCTGAGACCCTGCACGTCGAGGGTGGTTGGCATGGGTTATCTCCGTCAAGGGTGGGGCGCCCATGGTAGCGCGCCCAGGGTGGCCGGTGTGGCGTCGTCTGCGTCGTCTGCGTCGGCGATACTCACTGCCCATGCACCGCACCATCTTCACCACGCCGGTGGTCAACACCCTGCTGCGCGGTTGTTCCATCGCTTTCCTCAAACTCACCGGCTGGCGGGTGGAAGGCACCCTGCCCCCCGAGGCGTCCAAGAGCGTGTTCATCGCCGCACCGCACACCAGCAACTGGGACCTGCCCTATACCCTGATGGTGGCGTTTGCGCTGCGGCTCACCCCTTACTGGATGGGCAAGCACAGCCTGTTCAAAGCACCCTTCGGCGGCGTCATGCGCTGGCTCGGCGGCATCGCGGTGAACCGCGAACAGGCCAGCAACCTGGTGGCTGCTTCGGCCCAGGCCATTGTCCAGGCCGACGGAGCGCTGCAGCTCATCGTGCCGCCCGAGGGCACGCGCAGCAAAACACGCCACTGGAAGACCGGCTTCTACCACATCGCCCAAACGGCCCGGGTGCCGATCGTCATGGCCTACATGGACTACGCACACAAACGCAGCGGCATCGGCCCGCTGTTCCAGCCCACCGGCGATGTGGAGGCCGACATGACCGCCATCAAGGCTTTTTACGCGCCCTTCAAGGGCAAGAACGCGGCGCAGTTCGAGACCGACCGTCTCGATTGAACCCACATCGCGCCGTTGACCGATCACGGCCGCTCGCAACACCACCTCCAGAGGCAATGGAATCGAGGAGATCGACCTGAATGCCGTGACGCAGACCCGCAGGCGAAATGAGCCTGGCGATCCTTTCCTGTCCCACGCCTGGTTTGTGCATCTCCGCGCCCACGGCTTTTCCGAGCCACCGGTGACGCATGCTGTTCGAGTCGGCCAGGAAGATGGTGGTGGATCGACCGTGCTTCACGTGATGGAGGAAAACCGCGGCCCGTCGTTGAATTCATTGAGCAACTACTACAGTGGCTGGTTCGGTCCCGTCGGCGTCGCAGCCGACAGCCCGCCCCAGGTTTTCGAAACCTTGGCCCAGGCCCTGAAGACACTCGCGTGCAGCAGCGTTGTTCGCTTGCAGCCACTGGATCCCGATGCGCATTGGCACCGCAGTCTCGCCATCGGCATGCGCCGCCTCGGGTACATCACCAGCACCTTCTTCTGTTTTGCCAACTGGTACCAGCCGGTTCTCGGGCGGCGCTTTGCCGACTATTGGGCCGAACGCCCAGCCGCCTTGCGACACAGCACAGAACGTGGTCGCCGCCGCCTGCAGCGGGCCGGAGCATGGCGGATCGACATACACACCAGCGAGCACCCTGGACTGGAAGAGGCCATTGCGGCTTTTCAGGCCGTTTACGCACGCAGCTGGAAACCCCCCGAACCCAATCCCCACTTCATGCCGGGTCTCATCCGTCTGGCCGCAGAACAGGGGTGGCTGCGCCTGGGCGTGCTGTGGCTCAACGGTGAACCCCTTGCGGCACAGTTGTGGCTGGTGGGGGCCGACAAAGCCAACATCTTCAAGCTGGCGTTTGTGCAAGGAGCGGAAAAGCTTTCGGTCGGGTCGGTGCTGACCGCCGCCTTGATGGAGCACGCAATGGACATTGACCAGGTGAGCGAGGTTGATTACCTGGCGGGGGACGAGCCTTACAAGGCCGACTGGATGTCTCATCGGCGCGAACGCATTGGCCTGATCGCGTTCGATCCTTTTCGCTGGAGCGGGCTGGCGGCGGCGGCGCTCCATTTTGCGGGGCAGTGGAGGCGCCGCTTGCACCCCGGAAAGAACCCGCTGCGAGCCGCTCAAACAGCAGTTGCAACCGATCGACCAGGGACTTGAAACCGCCGCCAGCAAGGCACCCGCACCATGAAAAAAACCGGCCTGAGCCGGTTTTTTTCATGCGATCCAGAGATCACTTGTTGGTGCGGGTACCAACCACTTCGACTTCCACGCGACGGTTCTTGGAGCGGCCTTCTTTGGTGGCGTTGTCGGCCACGGGCTGGGCTTCGCCCTTGCCTTCGGTGTAGATGCGGTTGCTTTCGATGCCCTTGCTCACCAGGTAGGCCTTGACGGCTTCGGAGCGACGGACCGACAGCTTCTGGTTGTAGGCGTCAGCACCGGTGGCGTCGGTGTGACCAACGGCGATCACGACTTCCAGGTTGATGCCAGCGACTTTGCCAGCCAGATCGTCCAGCTTGGCTTTGCCTTCGGGCTTGAGCACCGCCTTGTCGAAGTCAAAGAATGCGTCGGCAGCGTAGGTCACCTTGGTGGCAACCGGAGCGGGAGCCGGTGCCGGTGCCGGTGCCGGTGCCGGAGCGGGGACCACAGCGACCGGAGCCGGTGCAGGGGCCGGAGCCGGTGCGGGGGCCGGAGCGGGTGCGGGGGCCGGAGCGGGCTGGGGCACAATCGCGCCGTCGCAGCCGACGGCTGCGGTGGCCGGGGTCCAGCTGGCATTGCGCCAGCAGAGTTCGTTGGTGCCGTTTTTCCAGACGGTGCCGTCGGCAGCGCGCCAGTTATCCACCGTTGCACCCATTGCGCCGTGACCAGCCGCCCAGCCAGTGAGCGGAGCCGCCAACGAGACCGCTGCCATCAGCATGGCCATTTTGTTCAGTTTTTTCATGGTTTTCCTCTTGGTAAGCCCAGAAGGGCTGGGTAACAACAATGACGCTTGAAGTGACCACCACTCAAAACGTTGAATTTATTGTGCCACAAGCTTTGAACCGGATATCTCCCGCCGTTTCCGCCGAATGTCACCACTTTGGACCTACCGCCACATCCGTTGCTGATGAACAACAAATGCACAGACCAAAGCGCACGGCCCCGGCCCACTAAAATGGCCTGTTGCCCTCGGGCCCCATCACGCACTCCATCTTCAGCACATGACCCAGTTCGCCAAAGAGACCCTGCCCATCAGTCTGGAAGAGGAAATGCGCCGCAGCTACCTCGACTACGCGATGAGCGTGATCGTGGGGCGCGCCCTGCCCGACGCGCGGGACGGTTTGAAGCCGGTACACCGCCGCGTGCTGTACGCGATGCACGAACTCAACAACGACTGGAACCGGCCGTACAAGAAGTCGGCCCGTATCGTCGGTGACGTGATCGGTAAATACCACCCGCACGGCGACAGCGCGGTCTACGACACCATCGTGCGCATGGCGCAGGACTTTTCGCTGCGCCACATGCTGGTGGACGGCCAGGGCAACTTCGGTTCGGTGGACGGCGACAACGCCGCCGCCATGCGCTACACCGAGATCCGCATGTCCAAGATCGCGCACGAGATGCTCGCGGACATCGACAAGGAGACGGTGGACTTCGGACCGAACTACGACGGTTCGGAAAAAGAACCGCTGGTGCTGCCGGCGCGATTCCCCAACCTGCTGGTCAACGGCTCGGGCGGCATTGCCGTGGGCATGGCCACCAACATCCCGCCGCACAACCTCAACGAGGTGGTGGACGCCTGCCTGCATTCGCTCAAGAGCCCGGACTGTTCGATCGACGAGCTGATGGAGATCGTCCCCGCGCCGGACTTCCCCACCGGCGGCATCATTTACGGCATCAACGGCGTCAAGGACGGCTACCGCACCGGCCGGGGCCGCGTGGTGATGCGCGCCAAGTGCCATTTCGAAGACATCGACAAGGGCCAGCGCCAGGCGATCATCGTTGATGAACTGCCCTACCAGGTGAACAAGAAGACGCTGCAGGAGCGCATTGCCGAGCTGGTGCACGAAAAGAAGATCGAGGGCATCAGCCACATTCAGGACGAGTCGGACAAGTCCGGCATGCGCCTGGTGATCGAGCTCAAGCGCGGTGAAGTGCCCGAGGTGGTGCTGAACAACCTGTACAAGCAGACGCAGCTGCAGGACACCTTCGGCATCAACATGGTGGCGCTGATCGACGGCCAGCCCAAGCTGTGCAACCTGAAGGACCTGATCACGGTGTTCCTGGAGCACCGGCGCGAGGTGGTGACCCGCCGCACGGTGTTCGAGCTGCGCAAGGCGCGCGAGCGCGGCCATGTGCTCGAAGGCCTGGCGGTTGCGCTGGCCAACATCGACGAGTTCATCAAGATCATCCGCGAGAGCCCCACGCCGCCGGTGGCCAAGGCCGAGCTGATGACGCGCAGCTGGGACAGCCAGCTGGTGCGCGAGATGCTGACGCGTTCGCGCGCCGACGGCGGTGTGGTGAACGCAGACGACTACCGCCCCGAAGGGCTGGAGCGCGCGTTCGGCATGCAGGGTGACGGCCTGTACCGATTGAGCGAGACGCAGGCGCAGGAAATCCTGCAGATGCGTCTGCAGCGCCTGACCGGCCTGGAGCAGGACAAGATCGTGGCCGAGTACAAGGATGTCATGGCCGTCATCGACGATCTGCTGGACATCCTGGCCCATCCCGAACGCGTCTCGACCATCATCAGCGAAGAACTGGTGGCCGTGAAAACCGAGTTTGGCCAGACCAAACCGGGCGCGCGCCGCAGCGAGATCGAACACAGCGCACAGGACCTGAGCACCGAAGACCTGATCACGCCCACCGACATGGTGGTCACGCTCAGCCACAGCGGCTACATCAAGAGCCAGCCTTTGAGCGAGTACCGCGCCCAGAAGCGCGGCGGTCGCGGCAAGCAGGCCACGGCCACCAAGGAAGACGACTGGATCGACCAGCTCTTCATCGCCAACACGCACGACTACATCCTGTGCTTCTCCAACCGCGGTCGCCTGTACTGGCTCAAGGTGTGGGAAGTGCCTGCGGGTTCGCGCGGTTCGCGTGGCCGCCCCATCGTCAACATGTTCCCGCTGCAGGAAGGCGAGAAGATCAACGTGGTGCTGCCACTGACCGGTGAAGCCCGCAGCTTCCCCGACAACCGCTTCGTGTTCATGGCGACGTCGATGGGCACGGTGAAGAAGACCTCGCTGGACGAGTTCAGCAACCCGCGCAAGGCCGGCATCATCGCCGTCGATCTGGACCAAGGCGACTACCTGATCGGTGCCGCGCTGACCGATGGTCAGCACGACGTGATGCTGTTCAGCGACGGCGGCAAGGCGGTGCGCTTCGATGAAAACGACGTGCGCCCGATGGGCCGCAATGCCCGTGGTGTGCGCGGCATGATGATCGAAGACGGCCAGAGCGTGATCGCCATGCTGGTGGCCGAAGACGAGCAGCAGAGTGTGTTGTGCGCCACCATCAACGGCTACGGCAAGCGCACGCCGATCGGCGAATACACCCGCCACGGCCGCGGCACCAAGGGCATGATCGCGATCCAGCAAAGCGGGCGCAATGGCAAGGTGGTGGCGGCCACGCTGGTGCACAGCGACGACGAGATCATGCTGATCACCGACAAGGGCGTGCTGGTGCGCACCCGCGTGAGCGAGATCCGCGAGATGGGCCGTGCCACGCAGGGCGTGACGCTGATCGCGCTGGACCAAGGTGCCGAGCTGTCGGGTCTGCAGCGCATCGTGGAGAACGACGCCAACGTGCCCGGTCTGGGCGACGACGGCGAGGCTGACGTCGCGGGCGAACAGCCGTGACGCAGCGCCCCTACAACTTTTCGGCCGGACCGGCCGTCATGCCGGTGGAGGTGTTGCAGCAGGCGGCTGCCGAGATGCTGGACTGGCAGGGCAGCGGCATGGGCGTGATGGAGATGAGCCACCGCGGCAAGGCGTTCATGTCCATCTGCGAAGCCGCAGAATCCGACCTGCGCGAACTGCTGGCGGTGCCGACCCATTTCCGCATCCTGTTCATGCAGGGCGGCGGCCTGGCGGAAAACGCCATCGTGCCGCTGAACCTCGCGCGCGGCGGCACGGTCGATTTCGTGGTGACCGGCAGCTGGAGCCAGAAGTCGGCCAAGGAGGCGCGCAAATACGCCGCTGCCACCGTGATCGCCAGCAATGAGTCGGACGGCCATACCTCACTGCCCGATCCAGCCACCTGGAAACTCAGCAGGGATGCGCAATACGTGCACATCTGCAGCAATGAAACCATTCACGGCGTGGAGTTTCACGAGCTGCCCGACCTCCAGGCGCTGGGCAGCAACGCGCCGCTGGTGATCGACTTCTCGTCGCACGTGGCCTCGCGCCCGGTGGACTGGAGCCGCGTTGGCCTGGCCTTTGGCGGCGCCCAGAAGAACCTCGGCCCGGCCGGCCTGACGCTGGTGGTGGTGCGCGAAGACCTGCTGGGCCGGGCCTTGTCCATTTGCCCAAGCGCCTTCGACTACAAGACCGTGGCCGACAACGGCTCCATGTACAACACACCACCGACCTACGGCATCTACATGGCAGGCCTGACCTTCCAGTGGCTCAAGCGCCAGAAGGAAGGGGCGTTCACCGGCATCGCGGCCATGGAAGAACGCAACATCGCCAAGGCAGCCCTGCTTTACAACTTCATCGACGGTTCACAGTTTTATGTGAACAAGGTCGCCAGGGACTGCCGCTCGCGCATGAACGTGCCTTTTTTCCTGCGCGACGAATCGCGCAACGACGCCTTCCTGGCCAGCGCCCAAGAGCATGGTCTGCTGCAACTCAAGGGCCACAAGTCGGTGGGCGGCATGCGTGCCAGTCTCTACAACGCCATGCCGCTGGAAGGCGTGCAGGCACTGGTGAACCACATGCGCACATTCGAACAAACACAAGCATGACCCAACCGACACAGTCCGAAGCGCTCGGCGCACTGCGGATCCAGATCGACGCGCTGGACCAGCAGCTGCTCTCCCTGCTCAACCAGCGCGCCCAGGTGGCCGAACAGGTGGGCGAAATCAAGCGCGCCGAAGGCTCACCCTTCTTCCGCCCGGACCGCGTGGCGCAGGTGATCGAAAAAATCCAGGGCGCCAACCAGGGTCCGCTGCAGAACCAGCACGTGGCGTCCATCTGGCGCGAGATCATGTCGGCCTGCCTGGCGCTGGAAGCGCCGCAGCGTGTGGCCGTGCTCGGACCCCAGGGCACCTTCTGCGAACAGGCCGCCATCGAGTTCTTTGGCAGCGCCGCCAACCTGATTTACTGCGCCAACTTTGACGAAGTTTTCCACGCCACCGCCGCCGGCACCGCGCAGTACGGCGTGGTCGGCATGGAGAACTCCACCGAAGGCGTGGTGGCCCGCTCGCTCGATCTGTTCCTGCGCTCGCCGGTGCACGTGGTCGGCGAGGTGAGCCTGCTGGTGCGCCACAACCTGTTGCGACAGTTGAACCACCTGGACGGCATCGAGGTGGTGATGGCGCATCCCCAGGCGCTGGCCCAGTGCCAGAACTGGCTCAGCCAGCACCTGCCCAACGCCGAGCGCCGCGCGGTGTCGAGCAACGCCGAAGGCGCCCGTCTGGCCACCACCAACCCGGCCTGGGCCGGGCTGGCGAGCGAACGCGCCGCCGCCCAATTTGGCCTGCACATCGTGGCCCACGCGATCCAGGACGAGGCCTACAACCGCACCCGCTTCGCCATCATCTGCCTGCCGCAGACACTGGCCATGCCTCCCGCTTCGGGGAAAGACTGCACCAGTCTGGTGGTGTCGGTGCCGAACCGACCGGGCGCCGTGCACGACCTGCTGGTGCCGCTGAAGAACAACGGCGTGTCGATGACACGCTTTGAATCCCGCCCCGCCAAATCGGGTCAGTGGGAGTACTACTTCTACATCGACGTCGCCGGTCATCCGTCGCAGCCCCATGTGGCCGCGGCACTGAAAGAACTCCAGGGCCTGTGCGCCTTTTACAAAGTGCTGGGCGCCTACCCGGTCAGCGAATGACATGAGCGCCACACCCCTGAAATTCGAACAATTGGGGCTCATCGGTTGCGGACTGATGGGCGGCTCCTTTGCCCTGGCCATGAAGAAGGCCGGTCTGGTCAAGCGCGTGGTGGGCTACAGCAAGTCGCCGTCCACCACCGAGCGGGCGCGACAGATGGGCGTGATCGACGTCGAAGCGCCTTCGGCCCTGCTGGCCGTGTCGGGTGCCGATCTGGTGCTGGTGGCCGTGCCAGTGTCGGCCTCTGAGGCCACCTTCAAGGCCATCCGCCACCTGGTGAACCAGCACACGCTGGTCATGGACGTGGGCTCGACCAAGCGCGAGGTGGTCGATGCGGCACGCCGCGTGCTGAAGGATCAGGTGGGTGTGTTCGTGCCGGCGCACCCGATCGCCGGGAAAGAACTGGCCGGCGTCGAGCATGCCGACGCCGATCTCTACCAAGGGCGCCAGGTCATCCTCACGCCGATCGAACGAACTCTCACGGCCCAGCTGGAAAAAGCCCAGCAGGTCTGGACCGCACTCGGTTGCCACGTCAAACAGATGTCGCCCGAGGCGCACGACGCCGCCTACGCCGCCGTGAGCCACCTGCCGCACCTGATTGCGTTTGCCCTGATGAACGCCATCCATGGGCAAAAACAGGGGCCGGAGTTCCTCTCGCTGGCGGGGCCAGGCTTTCGCGACTTCACCCGCATCGCTGCGAGCGACCCCAGCGTCTGGCGCGACATCCTGGTGTCCAACCGCGAAGAACTGCTCGCACAGTCCAAACACTTCCAGCGCGCCCTGCATGCGCTGGAAGTGGCCATCACGACCGGGGACCCGGACAAGCTGGAATCGCTGATCGACAACGCCAGCAGCACGCGCGCCCACTGGCGCATGACGGCCATCAAACCGCAGAGCTGATGGCCCGCACAGCGCCGCCCACCCGACGCTGTCCCGTTTATTGCAGCCGCACCGTTCTTACCATCGCGCATGTACGCCATCGACCATCTCGACATCCCCCCCCTGGCCAGCGCGGGCGGCACGGTTCGCCTGCCCGGATCGAAAAGCATTTCCAACCGCGTGCTGCTGCTGGCCGCCCTGAGCGTGGGCCACACCGACATTGCAGACCTGCTGGACTCCGACGACACCCAGGTCATGCTCGCCGCGCTGGCCCGGCTTGGCTGCCGCATCGAGCCCCAGCCCGATGGCGCGCTGCGCGTGCATGGGCTCGGTGGCGCACTGCCGGTGAAACAGGCCCAACTCTTTCTGGGCAACGCCGGCACCGCCATGCGTCCGCTGACCGCTGCGCTGGCGCTGCTGGCCAGCGAACACGGGGGCGCGTTCGAACTCAGCGGCATCGCCCGCATGCACGAGCGCCCGATCGGTGATCTGGTCGATGCCTTGCGCCAGCTGGGCTGCCCGGTGACGTGTCTGGGCCAGGAAGGCTACCCGCCGCTGCGTCTGGGCAATGGCGCGCCGCAGTTGCTTTCTTTGAACGAGCCGATCCGCGTGCGCGGTGATGTGTCGAGCCAGTTCCTCACCGCCTTGCTGCTGGCGCTGCCCCTGGTCGCCACGAACCGTGCCCCCACGCTCGGCACGGGCGTGTCCTCGCTGCCCCCCGAGGGGGCTGTCCCGTCTTGGGGCGGCCCGGCGACGGGGCGGGACATCGTGATCGAGGTGGTGGGCGAACTGATCTCGCGCCCCTACATCGAGATCACGCTCAACCTGCTGGAGCGTTTTGGCGTCACGGTGCACCGCGAAGGCTGGCAACGCTTCACCATTCCCGCTGGCAGCCGCTACCGTTCCCCCGGGCGCATCCACGTCGAAGGCGATGCCTCTTCAGCCAGCTATTTTGTTGCCCTCGGTGCCATTGCCCCGCCCACACCCGGCACCGACGGCATCACCATCGAAGGGTTGGGTCTGTCGTCCATTCAGGGCGACATCCGCTTTGTGGAAGCCGCCCGCCTGATGGGTGCTGAGGTCACCGGCGAGGCCAACCGCCTCCACATCCGCCGCGGTGCCTGGCCGCTCAAAGCCATCGACCTGGACTGCAACCACATCCCCGACGCCGCCATGACGCTGGCCGTGATGGCGCTCTACGCCGATGGCACCACCACGCTGCGCAACATCGCCAGCTGGCGCGTGAAGGAAACCGACCGCATCGCCGCCATGGCCACCGAATGCCGCAAGCTGGGCGCCACGGTGGAAGAAGGCGCCGACTTCATCCGCATCACACCGCCTGGTCAGCGCCCCACCGCAGGGCCGCCCCAAGGTGGGGCAGCCCCCTCGGGGGGCAGCGAACCACAAGCATCAACGGCTCTGGCCGTTGATGGGGAAGTGGGGAGCGTGGGGGCATGGCGTACAGCCTCCATCCACACCTACGACGACCACCGCGTCGCCATGTGCTTCTCGCTCGCGGCCTTCAACCCGGCCGTTTTGCCGGTGCGCATCGAAGACCCGAAATGCGTGGCCAAGACCTTCCCGGACTATTTCGAGGCGCTGTTCGAGGTCTGTCAGGCCGATCCCGCCCGCATCCCGGTGATCTGCATCGACGGGCCCACCGCGTCCGGCAAGGGCACGCTGGCCTCCGAGGTGGCGCAGCGGCTGGGCTACCACCTGCTGGACTCCGGCGCCCTGTACCGCGCCACCGCCCTGGCGGCGCAGGATGCGGGCATCGATCTGGACGACGAGCCCGCCCTGGCCCGCCTGGCGGCCCATTTGCCGCTGGTGTTCCGCGAGCACAAGGTGTACCTGGCCGGTCGCGACATCACCGACCCGCTGCGGCTGGAATCCACCGGCTGCATGGCTTCCCGGGTGTCTCAGCACCTGGGTGTGCGGGCCGCGCTGCAGGCGCTTCAGCTGAGCTTCCGGCGCCTGCCGGGCCTGGTGGCCGACGGGCGCGACATGGGCACCGTGATCTTCCCGGACGCGCCGCTCAAGGTGTACCTCACGGCGAGCGCCGAGCAGCGCGCACAACGCCGATATAAGCAATTGATTTCAAAGGGAAATGCTGCTAACATCGACAGTCTTTTGGCAGACCTGAAAATGCGCGACCACCGGGATTCGTCCCGGGCCCATGCACCGCTCAAGCCCGCTGAAGACGCCATGCAACTGGACAATTCCGAACTGGGCATCGAGCAATCGACCCAGCAGGTGCTGGACTGGTGGCAGGGCAAAACGGTGTTCTCAGCCCGCTGAGCGCACCACAACCGATGGCCCAGACGGCACAGCCGGGCGTTCTCTGCCCGCAGGCCCGATGGTTCTTTCACCCAACCCCGCGGTGTCACGCACCGCAATTGCAACGCCGCCCAACCGTCGTCACCCGTTTCAACCGCACCGCCGTGGTTGCAGCGCCGACTGCTTGAGTGGTTCTAGGAAATTCAATGTCTGAATCTTTTGCCGCCCTGTTCGAAGAATCCCTGAAACGCGCTGAAATGCGCTCGGGCGAAGTCATCACCGCTGAAGTCGTGCGCATCGAGCACAGCCACGTGGTGGTCAACGCTGGCCTCAAGTCCGAAGCCTACGTGCCGCTGGCCGAATTCAAGAACGATCTGGGCGAGCTCGAAGTCCAGGTGGGCGACTTCGTGTCGGTCGCCATCGACTCGGTGGAAAACGGCTTCGGCGACACCCTGCTGTCGCGCGACAAGGCCAAGCGCCTCGCTTCGTGGATGTCGCTGGAAAAAGCGCTCGAGTCGGGCGAATTCGTCACCGGCACGACCTCCAGCAAGGTCAAGGGCGGCCTCAAGGTCATGGTCAACGGCATCAGCGCCTTCCTGCCGGGCTCGCTGGTTGACAGCCGTCCGACCAAGGACCTGACCCCGTACGAAAACAAGACCCTGGAATTCAAGGTCATCAAGCTCGACCGCAAGCGCAACAACGTGGTGCTGAGCCGCCGTGCCGTGGTGGAAGCCTCCATGGGCGAAGAGCGCGCCAAGCTGATGGACACGCTGAAGGAAGGCGCCATCGTCAACGGCGTGGTCAAGAACATCACCGAATACGGTGCGTTCGTGGACCTGGGCGGCATTGACGGCCTGCTGCACATCACCGACATGGCCTGGCGCCGCGTCCGTCACCCGAGCGAAGTGGTGACGGCTGGTCAGGAAATCACCGCCAAGATCCTGAAGTTCGACACCGAGAAGCACCGCGTTTCCCTGGGGCTGAAGCAGATGGGCGACGATCCGTGGCACGGCGTTGGCCGTCGCTACCCGCAGAGCACGCGCATGTTCGGCAAGATCACCAACATCGCCGACTACGGCGCGTTCGTGGAACTGGAGCCGGGCATCGAAGGCCTGGTGCACGTGTCTGAAATGGACTGGACCAACAAGAACGTGGCACCCAGCAAGCTGGTGTCGCTGGGCGACGAAGTCGAAGTCATGGTGCTGGACATCGACGAAGACAAGCGCCGCATCTCCCTGGGCATGAAGCAGTGCCGTGCCAACCCCTGGCACGAGTTCGCCGAAGGCACCAAGCGCGGCGACCGCGTCAAGGGCCCGATCAAGTCGATCACCGACTTCGGCGTGTTCGTCGGCCTGGCCGCCGGCATCGACGGTCTGGTGCACCTGTCCGACCTGTCCTGGAACGAAGCCGGCGAAGCCGCCGTGCGCAACTTCAAGAAGGGCCAGGAAGTCGAAGCCATCGTGCTGGCCATCGACGTCGAGCGCGAGCGCATTTCCCTGGGCATCAAGCAGCTCGACGGCGACCCGTTCACCACCTTCGTGTCGGTCAACGACAAGGGTTCCATCGTGACCGGCAAGGTCAAGACGGTGGACGCCAAGGGCGCTGAAATCGACCTCGGCGAAGACGTCATCGGCTACCTGCGCGCCTCCGAAATCAGCCGCGACCGCGTCGAAGACGCGCGCAACGTGCTGAAAGAAGGCGACGAAGTGACGACCGTGGTGACCAACGTGGATCGCAAGACCCGCAACATCCAGCTGTCGATCAAGGCCAAGGACATGGCAGACCAGAACGAAGCCATGCAGACCCTGAGCCAGCAGTCGGCCCGTGAAAACGCCGGCACCACCAGCCTGGGTGCCCTGCTGCGCGCCAAGCTCGACAACAACTGATCCTCGGTCCCGCACTGGGTGCTGGGCACGCGGCGGCGGCAGACCTCACGGTCTTCCAGCCGTTCGCGCCCCCACCCAGGGCTTCCAGCCCCAACCCAATGACCCGCAGCGACCTCGTCGAAGCCCTTTCGGCCAAGTTCAGCCAGCTCACCCACCGCGATGCGGAGTTCGCCGTCAAGGCGATCCTCGATGCGATGGGCGATGCCCTGGTCAAAGGCCACCGGATCGAAATCCGGGGCTTTGGCAGCTTCACCGTGAACCGCCGCTCACCCCGCATCGGACGCAATCCGCGTTCGGGCGAAAGCGTGATGATTCCGGAAAAGCGCGTCCCCCATTTCAAGCCGGGCAAGGCCCTGCGCGAAGAGGTGGACAAGAAGACCGCCGAGATCCTGGGCCGCGAGTCGAAGAAGCCGACCTGATCGCTACAATCGTTCCACCACAGAGGGGACGACTTGAAATACCTGATGTGGCTGCTCAACGCAGCCATTTTTTTTGCCCTTTTCGCCTTCGCGCTGAACAACCAGGAAGCCGTCACGCTGCACCTGTTCTTCGGTGCCAGCTGGCAGGCGCCGCTGGTGCTGGTGCTGCTGTCGGTGCTGGTGCTGGGGGTCTTTCTCGGCGTGCTCGTCATGCTGCCCCTCTGGCTGCGCGCGAAGAAGGCCCGGCGCCAGGCCGTTGCCGCTTCTGCCATGGCCCACTCGGCGCATGAGGCCGATTCCACCCTGATACCCGGCACGCGCGACCCCCGCCATGGATCTTGATTTCACCTGGCTGCTCTGGGGCCTGCCGCTGGCCTTCGCGCTCGGCTGGGGCGCGTCCCGCCTCGACATTCGGCAGTGGCGCATGGCCAGTCGGCAGGCCCCCAAAGCCTATTTCCGCGGCCTCAACCACCTGCTCAACGAGCAGCAAGACCAGGCCATCGACGCCTTCATCGAAGCGGTGCAGGGCGACCCCGACACCGCCGAGCTGCATTTCGCGCTGGGCAACCTGTTCCGCCGTCGCGGCGACTACGACCGCGCGGTGCGGGTGCACGAACACCTGCTGGCGCGCGCCGACATCAGCGGCAAAGACCGCGACCGTGCCCAGCACGCGCTGGCGCTGGACTTTCTGAAGGCCGGTTTGCTGGACCGCGCCGAGGCCGCGCTGCACCGACTGGAGGGCACCGCCTTCGAGGGCGAAGCCCTGCTCGCCCTGCTCGCCATCTGCGAACGCTCGCGCGACTGGCCCCAGGCCAAACGCGTGGCCCAGCGCCTCGAAGCCGCCGAACAGGGCAGCTTCACCACCCGGCTGGCGCACTACCTGTGCGAAGAGGCTGACAATTGCAGCGCCGTGGCGATGTTGCGCAAGCCCTGCAACGGCTGCTCGAAGCGGTCGAGCAGGCTCCCCAGCTCGCGCGCGGCTGGCTCGCGCTGTCGGCCCTGAAGGCCCAAACGGGTGACACGGCGGGTGCGTTCGCAGCGCTGCTGTCGCTCGGCCAGCAGGCCCCCCAGGGACTGCCCCTGGCCGCTTCGGCCCTGGCCGAGCTGGCCCGCCAGACCGGCCAGCAGGCACAAGCCGCAGCCATGCTGCAGGCCTGCCACGAGCGCGCGCCGTCGCTCGACGTGACCGAAGCCCTGGCCAGCCTCGACGCGGCCCCGCAGGCCACCCGCTCGCGCTACCTGAACCACCTGGAGCGCGAGCCGTCGCTGGTGATCGCCACCCGCTGGCTGGCCGGCGAGACGCTGTCGGACGCCGCCGCGCAACCGCGCGTGATGGCGGCCCTGGAACAGGCCAGCGCGCCGCTCAAGCGCTACCGCTGCGCAGCCTGCGGCTTTGAAGCCAGCCAGCACTTCTGGCAATGCCCGGGTTGCCAGAGCTGGGACAGCTTTCCGGCGCGGCGCGTGGAAGAGCTGTAGCAGACCACAGCCACCCCCGCCGTGGCCCACCTGCCGGATCTTCCGCCACGCCTGCTCGCCCTGGGCGACAGCGCCTGGACGCTGGAGTTCGGCAACCGCATCGACCCGGCCATCAACGCGCGCGTGATGGGCCTGGCCGAGCGGGTGGCGCAGGCGCGTCGGTCGGAGCCGCTGCTGGCAGCCGTCACCGATGTGGTGCCCACCTTCCGCTCGCTCACGGTGCACTACGACCCACTTGAAGCCAACGCCAGCGCACTGGGTGAGCGCCTGATGGCGCTGGCGCAGCACGGACACCAGGACCTGCGAGCAGGCCGCCAATGGCACCTGCCGGTGTGTTTCGACGCCGACTTCGCACCCGACCTGCCCCGACTGGCCGAAGCCAAGGGCCTGCGCACAGACGACGTGATCGAACGCCTGCTGGCCGCCAGCCTGCGGGTTTACATGCTGGGCTTCCAGCCCGGTTTTCCGTACATGGGCGGGGTGCCGCCCGAACTGCACATGCCGCGCCTGCCCTCGCCGCGCCAGCAAGTGCCCGCGCAGTCGCTGGCGGTGGCGGGCGAGATGTGCGCCGTCTACCCCTGGGCGAGCCCTGGCGGCTGGCACCTGCTGGGCCGCACGCCGGTGGTGCTGTTCGACCTGCGGCATGCCGACCAGCCGACCTTGCTGAGCGCGGGCGACACCGTGCGCTGGCACGCGGTGGACCGCGCCACGCACGACGCCCTGGCCGCCGCCATCGCCAGCGGACTGCCACGCGAGACTTTCCTGAAGGTACTCCAGTGAGCGCCGCGCCGGGCCGCTCCCAAGCCAGCTCGCACCGCAGCCCGCAAGGCGAAGGTACACCAGTGAGCGCCGCGCCGGGCCGTCCCCAAGCCAGCTCGCACCGCAGCCCACAGGGCGAAGGTACTCCAGTGAGCGGGCTGATCGAGATCGTGTTGCCCGGCATCGGCACCACCGTGCAAGACCGGGGCCGCGTCGGACACCGGCACCAGGGTGTGCCGCTGTCCGGCTGGCTGGACGCCCCGCTGGCCCGGGCCGCCAACGCGCTGCTGGCCAACCCGCTCGATGAAGCCGTGCTGGAGTTGCGCGGCTCGGGCACCGTGCTGCGTGTGAAGGCCGGGCCGGTGCGCGTGGCGCTGGCGGGCCGCATCCGCGCCACCTGCCAGCGCAGCGACGGCGGCCACAGCGCCCTGCCCGCCTGGCACAGCGCCACCTTGCACGAAGGCGAGCGGCTGCAACTGGGCGCGCCCGAGAGCGGCTGCGCCTACCTGGCGTTCAGCGGCGGGCTGCAGATGCAGCCGCAGCTGGGCAGCCGCTCCAGCGACTGGCGTGCCGGGCTGAGCGGTGCGCTGGGCCGGGCCTTGCGCCCGGGCGATGAACTGCCCTGCGGCAGTTGGACCGCCGCCGACCTGCGGGAGTGGCGCAGCCGCTCTCCGTGGACCCCCAGCGAGGGCCCGGTGCGCGTGTTGCTGGGCCCCCAGCAAGACCATTTCACCCCCGACGCCATCGCGTTGTTCCTGCGCCAGCCCTGGCAAGCCAGCGCCGCGCAGGACCGCATGGGCATTCGGCTTCAGGGCCAGCCGCTGGCACACGTGAACGCAGCGGCAGCGGACATCGTCTCCGACGCTGTGGCGCCCGGCGCGATCCAGGTGCCGGCCAGCGGCCAGCCCATCGCGCTGCTGGCCGACGGCCAGACCGTGGGCGGCTACCCCAAGATCGCCACCGTGATCAGCGCCGACCTGCCCCGGCTGGCCCACCTGCGGCCCGGCACCCAGGTGCGCTTCGCTGCGGTGGACCTGGCGCAGGCGCACCGCGCACTGCAAGACGAACACGCACGCTGGCAGCGCTGGCTCGCCAGCCGGGAGACCTGCCTGCCCCCCGGCACGCTGGACGAGGCCGCGCTCTACGCGTCCAATCTGATCGACGGCCTGCTGCGCGCCGATCCCTGACGAGGAAACCGCCATGCACCCCACGACCATCAACCTCAACGCCGACCTGGGCGAAAGCTTCGGCGCCTGGACCATGGGCGACGACGCCGCGCTGCTGCCGCTGATTGGCAGCGCCAGCATCGCCTGCGGCTTTCACGCGGGCGATCCGGTGGTCATGCGCGACACCGTGCGGCTGGCACTCGCCAATGGCGTGAGCCTGGGCGCACACCCGGCGTTTCCCGATCTGCAAGGCTTCGGTCGACGCGAGATGCAGCTCTCACCCAAGGAACTGGAGGCCACCATCCTCTACCAGGTCGGCGCCCTGCAGGCCATGGCGGTGGCCGAAGGCGGCTCGCGTGACCCACGTCAAACCGCACGGCGCGCTCAACAACATGGCCTGCGCCGACGAGGCCATGGCCGCCACCGTGGCGCGCGCCGTGCGCTGCCTGGACCGCGATCTGATCTTGCTCGCACCGGCGCTGTCGGCACTGGAGCGCGTCGGCGAGGCTGCGGGCCTGCGCGTGGCGCGCGAGGTGTTCGCCGACCGCAGCTACCAGGCCGACGGCCAACTCACACCGCGCTCGTTGCCTGGCGCGGTGCTGCGCGATGCCCAAGCCTGCGTGCAGCACGTGCTGTGCATGCTCGACGCGAACGGCATCGTCACCGCCGACGGTCGGTGCCTGCCGACGCCGATCAACAGCATCTGCGTGCACGGCGACGGGCCCGGTGCCGTGGCCACGGCGCAGCAGATTCGCCGGGCGCTGGAGGCCGCCGGTTACCGGCTCGCACCCCTGACCGCGCTCGCCTGAACCCCAGGCCGCCAGAAAAAGCTCACCGGGGCTTGCGCGACCCAGCGCTGCGGCCCGCCGTGCCAGCGCGTGGCGGCAGGCCGGTGTGCTGGGTGAGTATCTGGCCCTTCTTCGGCTGTGCGGCCGGAGCCTGCCCCGGCTTCACCACCGCGACCGCCCGCTCGCTGGGCTGGGCGCCGACGGCGGTGCTGTTCTTGCGCCGCGCGCTCTGGTAGCCGCCGTCCGTGAGCGGCTGAAACGTCGGGATCAGATGGTGTTTGCCGTTGCCGATCAGATCGGCGCGGCCCATGGTCTTGAGCGCCTCGCGCAGCAGTGGCCAGTTGTTCGGGTCGTGGTAGCGCAAAAAGGCCTTGTGCAGGCGGCGGCGTTTGTCGCCGCGCACGATGTCCACCCGCTCGGCGCGCTCGTCCCGGTGGATGCCTTTGAGCGGGTTCAGGTTGCTGTGGTACATGGCCGTGGCGGTGGCCATGGGGCTGGGGTAGAAGGTCTGCACCTGGTCGGCGCGAAAGCCGTTCTTCTTCAACCAGATGGCCAGGTTCATCATGTCCTCGTCGCTGGTGCCGGGGTGCGCGG
>PNMN01000029.1 GCA_013823655.1 Comamonadaceae bacterium
GACTGACAGCGTGCCCGCAGCAGCGGGCGGGTCCTGGGCGGTTTGCGCCAGCACGGCAGGTGCGGCCAGCGCACACAACGCAGCCGCCAGTGCCAGGCACAGCGGAGAGACCACAAAGGTCGGTTGAGACGGATTCTTGAAAGGTGGTTTCATGATGAAAGAGAGGCCAAGGGGCTCAAGAGATGTTGAGGGCGGGGCCACCTGAGGGTGGCCCCGGAGGCTACGGACGGGGGTTCGCAAACGGCGCGTTTCACCCCCTCAGAACTTCAGGTTCACGCCCGCGTAGAGCGTGCGCCCCATGCCAGGCACCGCTGTTCCCCACTGCGGGTAGTTGGGCAGCGCCGGGTTGCTCATGGTGGTGCCCTGACCCACGTAGGCGCCACCAGTGGGCAGGTGGTGGAACTTGTCGAACAGGTTCTCGACGCCGAAGTCCAGGCGCACCGTCTTCCAGCTGTAGCTGCCGCGCAGGTTCACCAGACCGTAGCCGGGGGTCTTGATCTCGTTGCGCATGGTCGAGACCTGGGTCTTGGCCTTCACGGCCACCAGTTCAATGCTGTTGTCCCAGCCGCCCCATTTCTGCGTGATGGTCAGTTTGGCGTTGAGCGGCATCATGTTGTAGAGGCCATCACCGGTGTCGCGGTTGGTCCCGTGGGTGACGTTCAGCAGGCCTTTGGCGCCCCATTGACCCCATGCGTTTTCGGTCAACGGCATGTGTCCCGACAGGTCGAACCCGTAGATCTTGGCCGACTGGTTGACGTACTTGAGCACACTGAACCTGTCCTTGACCAGGGTCGTCGCGGCCTGGTTGGTGGTGGCGTTCCACTGCACTGCGTCGATGTAGTCGCTGACGTGCGTGTAGTACGGCGTGGCCTTGAAGCCCCAGCGCTTGTCGGCGGCATGCCAGTCAAACGTGGCGGACAAGGTGTTGGCTTTCTCGGGCTTGAGCGCGAGGTTGCCGACGTAGCCGTTGCCATCGCCGACGAAGTTGTTCATCAGCGCCGCCATCTGCCAGGTGGACCACGGGAAGCGCTCGTACACGTTGGGCGAGCGTGTCTTGTGGGCAAAGCCGACCTCGATGTCGTGGCTGGCACTCGCGGTGTAGCGGGCCAGGGCACTCAGGTCCAGGTTGTTGTCGCTGCGCTGGTGGTCCAGCGCGTTGAAGGCTGCCGCATCACGCCCCTGGAATCCACCACCCGCCGGGTTGTAGCCCACCGCGCTGCCCGCGTTCATCTTCACCTGCTCCACGCGCGCGCCGAACAGCGTCATCCACTGCGCGCTTTTGCGGGCTTCCCATTCGCCCCACAGCGCGGTGCGGTCGCGCTCGCCGTCGCGGATGTTCCAGAAGGTGCCGGGCCACATACCGCCACCCGAGGGCGGCCACCAGTCGTTGACGCGGTACTGCTGCATGTCGGCGCCCAGGCGCAGCAGGTCGGTGTCGCTCAGGGGCAGCTCGGTCTTCAGGCTCAGGCCGGTGGTCTTGCCTTCGGTATTCATCGGCATGCCGGTCGCGCAGGCGGGGCCGATGGGGCTGCAGGGCGCGCCGTTCACCGCGGTGGGGCCGCCCGAGGCGCTGCCGTACCAGTAGCGCTTGTCGGCACCGAAGTCCATGAAGTGGTCCACCGTCTGGCGGTACAGCCGGGCCTGCAGCAGCCCCCAGTCCATCTGCCCGGTGTAGCTCAGGTTCACGCTGAGTTGGTCGTTCTTGAGCATGTCCATGCGCTGGTTGGGGTACAGCTGGTAGGGCATGTCCTGCGTGCCCACGCGCGCCTCGAAGAGGTGGTTGTCGCGCCTGAAAGCCAGGCCCAGCGAATGGTTGCGCGTGTCGTAGGCGGTGGAGCCCACTTCGTCGCGCGCCAGCCTATGGCCTGCGCGGCCAGTGAAGTCGTAGCTCTTGAAGTCGGCGCCCGCGCTGTAGTTGTCGGCCTGGCTGGTCGCGCCGCTGTAATTGATGTGGAACTGCTCGGTGGCGTAGGTGGCCGAGAGGTTGAGGCCTCGCGCGCTGTTGTTGCTGCGGTAGAAGGCGCCCACCTCGCCTTTGCGGATGGGGGCCTGCCCCACCGACGCGAACTCGGGCGGGCGCGAGTCGGCCAGGATGCTGCCGCCGATGCTGTCGCCGCCCGCACTCACCGGCGAGATGCCCGCATACACCTGCAGCGAACCGAGCTGGCTGGGATCGATGTACGACAGCGCGGGGTTCATGTGGTTGGGGCAGGACGCGATCAGGTCCATGCCATCGACCTTGATGCGCAGCCGGTCATCGGCCAGTCCACGCAGCGCGGGCAGGTTGGAGACGCCACCGGCGCCGTTGACCGACGCACCGGGCACATCGGCCAGCAGGCTGGCGGTGTCGCTGGTGGAGGCGCGTCGGGGCAGCAGCACGGTCTGGCCCAGGGCCTGTGGCTGGGGCAGTTGCACCTCTTGCCGGGCGTTGACGGTGACGGTGGGCAGGCTCGCCTCGTTGGGAGCCGGGGTCTGGGCCTGGGCCTGACTGCACAGCAGACCGAGCACGGGCAGTGCGAGCGCCATGGCCCGGGGGAACGGTTTCTTTCTCAGCGGGTTCATTCTGGTTTCCTCGAGATCAAAATTGGTGGATGGATGTCGGTGCGCGGATGCGGCCTCAGCCTCTCAGTGGCGGGCGTGCCCTGTTGACGTGCTGCGCGGCGTCTGCACCCAGACCTGGATCTCGCGCGTGCCTGCTCTCTCAAACGTCAGCGTCACAGCAAAGCGCTCACCGTCTTTGAGCGGCGTTTTCAGGTCCAGCAGCATCAGGTGATGGCCGCCAGGGCGGCCATGACGCAGCGGCACCGTGGACCCGGCCGGGATCTCCAGCGCAGACACGGCGCGCATCGGCATCACATCCCGCTGCATCTGCAGGCGATGGATCTCGACGCGCCCGGCCACCGGCGTGGTGGCCGAGAGCAGGCGATCAGGCATCAGGCCGGTGTTGTGGATGCCGCGGAAGTACACCGCGCCGCTGCTCAGCCCGGGCCGGGTGGGCGTGGCGTAGGGATGGTCGATGCGCAGCTCACCGGCCCTGAAGTCGTGGGCCGATGCCGCAGACAGCACCAACAGGGCACCGCACAGGCCACCGAGGGATCGGCGCTTCACGCCGCCACCCCCATCGGCGTGGCGTTGGCAACCCATGCAGTGGCGCGGCGACCGGGCGCGTGGATCGGCCGGTCACGCACCGTGCTGCGGCGGGTCGGCCCGCCCTTGCGGCTGCGCGGCGGCAACAGCTGGGCCAGGGCGCGGCAGACCGTTTCGGTCTTGGCATCCACCAGCAGCGCCACCTCGCGCAACGTGGGCAAAGCCTGACGCACCGCATCGGCCTGACCCAACCGGCCGGCTTCGTGCATCGCGCGCTCCAGGCCCATGAGGTTCAGCAGGTGGCTCAGGCGCTGCAGCACGCTGCCGGTGCGCAGCTGGGCCATGTCCTGGCTGCGGCCCAAATGCTGCAACAGGGCCTGCTGCCACAGGGGTTCTGGTGCCGCGTCCGAACCGGGGCGCAGCGGCTCCAGCCGGCAGCGCGTGAAGGCGCTGGCGCTGAGCTGGTAGGGCTGGCCGCACAAGGCTTCAATGCCAACCAGGTCACCCGGCAAAGCCAGTTGCACCGGCTGGCGGATCGGGCCGCAGTCGCGGTCCAGGCGCACGACACCTTGGACCACGCGCCACACGGGACCGGATGTACCGGCAAGAAAAATCGACTGGTTGCTGGCGCAGGCCAGCGCGACGAAAAGGTCGGCTGAGGTCATGAAACGCTCCTGAGTGGTGCTGGTGCAACGCACCAGCCACAGAACCAGCGACCCCGGTCAAAGGGTCGCGCGAAGGGTTCAACTCAGCAGCGGGGGACCGCGTGCGCCGGGGCTGGGCGCGTCCAGGGCGTGTGGGGTGGCGTCCTGGTACAGCGGCAGACCCCAGACGCCAACGGCCTGGGGCACCACCGGCAAACGGGGAAGCAGGGGTGCAAAACGCTCGCTCGCCAGGGCGCAGTGGCCGCAATGGTCGAGCGCGTGCAGCAGGTCGTCTGCAGCACCCACCGGTTCGGTCTCTGCGCCCTCCGCTGTCCATTGCACCCAGCGCATGCCCTGTGGGGTGCAGAGCTCCACCCAGTCGCCCGCCCCGCGCGTGCTGGCCAGCGCGCGCGAGACCGCGGGCGCGAGCACGGCCAGCAGCATCGCGGCCAGCAGGCCGCGCGCCAGGACACGCATCAGGCGGGTCGACATGGGTGGTATGCCGTGGGCGAAGAAACCGGTTCAGCCGGTTGAAAAAGCGGGTTCAGTGGTGCTTGTGCTCGCCCTGCTTCATGGGCATGGACGCGTTGCCACCGCCGAGCGCGGTGACGGGGGCCTTGACTTCCTGCGTGAAACGCTTTTTGGCCCCGTCTTCAAACACCAGGGTCAGGGGCACGCTCTCGCCGCCCTTGAGCGGCTGCTTCAGGTCCATCAGCATCACGTGGTAGCCGCCGGGCTTGAGCTCCAGGGTGCGGCCAGCGGCCAGGTCCAGACCGGGGACCTGGCGCATTTTCATGACGTCGTTCTCCATCGTCATCTCGTGGATTTCAACCACGCCGGCCACCGGCGACTGGACGGACACGAGACGCGCGTTGGCCGAAGGCGTGAGGCGCATGAAGGCGCCGGTGGCCTTTTGCGCCGCCACGGTGCCGCGCACCCAGGCGTCTTCCACCTTGACGGTGACCGTTTGCGCCCAGGCGGTGGCGGTGATGGTGAGCAACGAAGCGATGAGCAGTTTTTTCATGGGAACTCCAGTGGTTAAAAACAGAGGGGGGGGGAGAAAACGGGGAATGCTCAGACTGGCTTCCTGGCCAGCAGTTTGCGGATCTCGGCGGCGTATTGGTCGGGTTGTCGATGCCCTTGAACCAAGGTTGAACCTGAAAATGGCGCGGTCAACTGCCGTTTCCAGGTTCAACAGAGCGCCGGGCGCCGCTGCACCAAGCCAGCGGCCCGCGGTTCGGCGCGAGGGGCCAGCCGGTGCCAGCCAAGCAAGGAGAAAACAGAACATGGAGCCACCTGAAAAACCGGAAACACACGCAGCACCCGGGAAGGGTGTGCGACCGGGGCGATTTCAGGCGGAGAGCGGGGGGGCGCGGGCCTGGGGAGGGGCCCAGACGCCTGGGCGCGTGACAGCGCGCAGGAAGGCGGGAGGCAGGTCGGTCTGACGCGGCATCAGATCGGTGACCATCACGACCGGCAGGTCAGCGGCAGCGCCGTGCAGACTGCACCACGGGCAGTGCTGGGTCGCATCGCTCATCGGCATCCGGCCATCGTGTCCGGCGTCGGCGCTCTCGCCCGTGTCGGCCTTGACCCAGACCATGCCGCTGGCGCTGCAGACCTCGACCCAGGCGGTGCGGTCCGACGAGGCCACCATGGCCTGCGCGACAGTGGGCGCCAGCGCGCCCAGCACCATGGCGAGCAGGGCCAGCCAGGTGGTGAAGCGGCGGTGAACGCGCACGAACAGCATCCGGCAAGTCTATCAGCCTGCGCCGACAACGGGCCCTGTTGTTGCCTGTGTTGTTGCCTGTGCGACTGCACAACAGTGCCCGCCGCCCCTACCATGGCCGACCCCCCAACAGGAGACCACCCATGCTCACCCTCTGTGGCTTTGCGGCCAGCAACTACTACAACAAGGTCAGGCTCGCCCTGCTTGAGAAAGGCGTGCCGTTTGAAGAAGAGCTGGTCTGGGTCGGCCAGACCGATCCGCAGGCCAGCCCGCTGGGCAAGGTGCCGTATCTCAGGACCGACGCGGGCACGCTGAGCGAGTCCACCGTGATCCTGGAATACATCGAGGCGAAGTACCCACAGCACCCGCTGCTGCCGACCGACCCGTTCGCCGCAGCCAAGGTGCGCGAGCTGGTGCGCTACATCGAGCTGCACCTGGAACTGGTGGCGCGCAACCTGTACCCCGAAGCCTTCTTCGGCGGCAAGATCAGCGACAGTGCCAAGGAGAAAACCGGCCAGCAGCTGGACAAGAGCGTGGCCGCCTTCGCCAGGCTGGCGCGGTTTTCGCCCTACATCGCCGGTGACAGTTTCACCCTGGCCGACGTGGCCGCCGCGGTGCACCTGCCCCTGGTGAGCAGCGCCAGCAAGCTCATCTATGGCAAGGACTGCCTGGCCGACCTGCCGGTGCGCGACTACCTCAAGCGCATGGGCGAACGCCCGGCGGTGCAAAAGGTCAATGCCGACCGCAAGACCAACACCGAGCTGATGCTGCAGCGGATGAAAAAGTAAGCAGATGCATGCCGGAGCAGTCCTCGGAGCATGACGCGGCCTGACTCAGGGACACCGCAGGCGGCGCGGGGGTGCCTCACTTCAGACCCGCCACCGTCTCGCGCAGGTCGTGCGCCCAGGTGCGCCGGTCGCGGCCGGCAAAGTGTTCAGGCACACCGAAATGCAGCACCGCCTGCACGCGCGTGGCGCGCAGCGTGGACCAGATGGATTGCAGCATCGTGGTGTCGCCAACGAACAGCGGTGCATCGCTGCGCTGGCCGGTGTGGCCGTCCACGAAACCCAGGCCCACCGGCAGCACCGGCGCATTCACCGAGATCGCGGCCTGGATCAGGTTGGCGTGGAACGGCAGCAGGGTCTGGCCGTCGCCGGTGGTGCCCTCGGGAAACACCGCCAGGATGTCGCCCGCGCGCAGGCTGTCGGCCATCTGGTGCACCACGCGCATGGCGTCGCGCCGACTGTCGCGCTCAATGTAGAGCGTGCCCGCGCCGGTGACCAGCGAACCGAGCAGCGGCCAGGACTTGACATCGGCTTTGGACACGAAGCGCACCGGATGCGCCGCGTTCATCACCAGGATGTCCAGCCACGAGATGTGGTTCGCCACCAGCAGCAGCGGGCCGTGTGCGGGTGGGGTGCCGCGCACCACCCGCTCCACACCCATGATGACCAGCATCTGCCGCGACCATTCGCGCACCAGCAGCGCGCATTCGCTTGGCTGGAGGCGACCGAATTCGCTGCGGATGACCCACAGGCCATGCAGCACATGGCCGATGGCGCGCAGCCCGCGCCACAGCGCCGCCACAGGGGAGCGCCGCACGCTCACGCAGCGACCGCCGTCCGTGGCGACTCGTAGGCCACCTGCCCGGCCACCAGCGTGGCGCGCACGCGCACCGGCAGCTCGTGGCCTTCGAACGGTGTGTGCTTGCCCTGGCTGCGCAGGGCAGAAGGCGCGACACGCCAGCTGGCGCTGGGGTCGAAGACACACAGGTCGGCCTGACCGCCGACACCGATCTGGCCCACGCTGTGCTGCAAGGTGCCCAGGCTGTGGCCCAGCACGCGCTGCGGGCCGGTGGTGAGCACGGTGAGCGCCTGCATCAGGCCCAGGCCGTCCTGCTGTGCCCATTTGCAAGCCAGGCCCAGCAGCAGCTCGACACCGGTGGCACCGGGTTCGGCTTCGGCAAAGGGCAGCACCTTGGCATCGGCGGCCACCGGGTTGTGGTCCGACACCAGAGCGTCGATGCAGCCATCGGCCAGGCCCGCGCGCAGGGCCTCGCGGTCGCGCTGCTGGCGCAGCGGCGGCTGCAGGCGGGTGCGGCTGTCGTAGTAGCCGATGTCCACATCGGTCAGGTGCAGGTTGTGCACGCTCACGTCGCAGCTCACCGGCAGGCCTTCGGCCTTGGCCTGGCGCACCAGGGCCAGCCCGGCGGCGCTGCTGATGCGGCACAGGTGCACGCGCGCTTCGCTGCCCCTGCCGTGCACCGCGCGCAGCAATTCAAACAGCGTGTGCAGCGCGATGGTTTCGGCCATCACCGGGATGCCGGACAGGCCCATGCGCGTGGCCAATGGCCCGCTCGCGGCCACACCCTTGCCGAGCCAGAAATCCTGCGGACGCAACCAGACGGTGTAGCCGAAGGTGGCGGCGTATTGCAGCGCGCGCTGCAGCACCTGCATGTTGACAATGGGCACCTCGGCCTGGCCGAAGCCGATGCAGCCCGACTCGGTCAGCTCGGCCATCTCGGTCAGCTCTTCGCCCTTGAGCCCGCGCGTGAGCGCACCCAGCGGGAACACGCGGGAGCGGTGCAGCTTCTCGGCGCGGAACTTGAGCATGTCCACCAGACCGGGCTCATCGAGCACCGGCTCGGTGTCGGGCGGGCAGACCAGCGAGGTGACGCCACCGGCCACCGCCGCCAGGGTCTCGCTCTCCAGCATGGCGGCGTGTTCCTGGCCGGGTTCGCGCAGGCGCACCGCCAGGTCCACCAGCCCCGGCGCCACCACGCAGCCGGTGGCGTCGATGACCCGGTTGGGGTGAAAGTCCGGCGCCACGCGGCCGATGGCGATGATGCGGCCGGCCGCGATGGCGATGTCGGCGATCTCGTCGCGGCCGCTGGCCGGGTCCATGACACGGCCGTTCTGAATCAGGATCTTCATAGGTTGAACTTCTCTCTGAGAACTAGCGGCCGCAGCGCAGGGCCGCCCCAAGCAAGGCCAGCCCCCCAGACCCGGCGATGACCGGGTCCCCTCCCGTTCCTGGGGCAGCGACCCGCGAAGCGGTGGAGCCCCGGATTCACCCCGCAGGGGGGAAGACGCTTGGGGGCAATGCTCATGCGACGTGGCTGGAAACAATGCCCATCACCGCCATGCGCACCGCGATGCCGAAAGTGACCTGCGGCAGGATCACGCTCTGTGGTCCATCGACGACGGCGGAGTCGATCTCCACACCGCGGTTGATCGGCCCCGGGTGCATCACGATGGCGTCGGGCTTGGCCCAGCGCAGGCGTTCGGGCGTCAGGCCGAAGCTCTTGAAATACTCCTGGCTCGACGGCAGCAGCGCGCCGCTCATGCGCTCGTTCTGCAGGCGCAAGGTGATCACCACGTCGCAGTCCTTGATGCCTTCTTCCAGCGTGTGGCAGACGCGCACGCCCATCTGCGACAGGTCGCCCGGCACCAGCGTGCGCGGGCCGACCACGCGCACGTCCGGGCAGCCCAGCGTGGTGAGGGCGTGGATGTCGGAGCGCGCCACGCGCGAGTGCAGCACGTCGCCGACGATGGCCACCGAGAGCTGGGTGAAGTCTTTTTTGTAGTGCCGGATGGTGTACATGTCCAGCAGACCCTGCGTGGGGTGGGCGTGGCGACCGTCCCCGGCATTGATCACGTGCACATGCGGCGCCACGTGCTGCGAGATCAGGTAGGGTGCGCCGGACTCGCTGTGCCGCACCACGAAGATGTCGGCCGCCATGGCCGACAGGTTAGCGATGGTGTCGAGCAGCGACTCGCCCTTGGCGGTCGAGCTGCGTGCGATGTCCAGCGTGTACACGTCGGCCGAGAGGCGGGTGGCCGCGATGTCGAAGGTGGTGCGGGTGCGGGTGCTGTTCTCGAAGAACAGGTTGAACACGCTTTTTCCCCGCAGCAGCGGCACCTTCTTGACCTCGCGGTCGCTCACGCTCACGAACTTGGATGCGGTGTCCAGAATATGCGTCAGGATGGCGCGCGAGAGGCCTTCGGTGGAGAGCAGGTGGATGAGCTCGCCGTTCTTGTTGAGCTGGGGATTGGATGGCACGTTCAGGCTTCCTTGTTTTCCAGCACGAAGCTGAAGCGCCCGTCGGCGTCGCGCGCCAGTTCGAGCCGTTGTCCGGCGGGCACGGTCACGGTGGCGGCGCAGACCCCGGGTTCGATCGGCAGTTCGCGCCCGCCACGATCGGTCAGCACCGCCAGTTGCACGCTGGCCGGGCGACCGTAGTCGAACAGTTCGTTGATCACCGCGCGCAGCGTGCGCCCGGTGTAGAGCACGTCATCGACCAGGATCACGTGCGCGCCGTCCACCTCGAACGGCAGCACGGTCTGGGCGCTGATCGACAGGCCGCGCTGGGCGAAGTCGTCGCGGTGCATGCTCGACGAAATCACGCCGGCGTCGCCGTCCAACCCCAGGTCGCGCTGCAGCCGTTCGGCCAGCCAGGCGCCGCCCGAGGTGATGCCGGCCAGATACACCGGCTCGGGCGTCGCAGCGATCAGGTTTTTCACGCCGCTCAACAACTCTGTGTAGAGTTGTTCGGCATCCAGTTGCAATGCGCTCACGGCAGGCTCCTCAAAAACTGTTCCAGGATGATGCAGGCCGATGCGGCATCCGCGTCTTTGGCACCCAGGCTGTGCGCTTCGGTGGTGCTGTAGCGCTCGTCCACCTCGAACACCGGCAAGCCGAAACGGCCGCGCAACTGGCGTGCGAACTTCTGCGCACGCACCGTGTTCTCGTGGGCAGCGCCGTCGGGGTGAAACGGCACGCCCACCACCAGGGCATCGGGCTGCCATTCCTTCAACCGTTCGGTGATCTGTGCAAAACGGGCATCGCCAACGGCGGCGATGGTGGCCTGCGGCGTGGCGGTGCGGGTGATCCGGTTGCCACTGGCGACACCGGTGCGTTTCAGGCCGTGGTCAAAGGCAAGAAAGCTCTGGCAGTGGACCGGAACCTCCACCACCATCATGCGTGGCCTGCGTCCGGTGACAGCATCCACGGCTGCAGACCCAGCAAGGCCATGGCGCGCTCGTAGCGCTGCTCCACCGGCGCATCGAAGATCAGGCTCGGGTCGGCCTCCACCGTGAGCCAGCTGTTTTCGGTGATCTCGGATTCCAGCTGCCCCTTGCCCCAGGAGGCATAGCCCAGGGTGACGAAGACCTTGCGCGGGCCGGCGCCGGACGACATGGCTTCGAGCACGTCTTTCGAGGTGGTCATCTCCAATCCGCCGGGAATCGACAGCGTGGACGCGTAGACCGACTCGCCCTCGCCACCTTCGATGGCCTCGTGCAGCACGAAACCGCGCTCGGTCTGCACCGGGCCGCCCTGGAACACCGGCAACTGGGCCAGGTCGGCGCGGCCCAGGGCCAGGTCCACTTTTTCAAACAGGCGCGGCAGCAGGATGTCGCTGGGCTTGTTGATCACCAGCCCCAGCGCGCCGCGTTCGCTGTGTTCGCACATGAACACCACGCTGCGGCCAAACAGCGCGTCGCTGAGGCCGGGCATCGCAATCAGGAAATGATTGGTCAGGTTGATGGAGGCAGAATCAGCGGACATGCGGTGATTTTAAGCCGCTGCCCCGGCCGCAACGCCCTGCCCCACCGCAACCCGCTGCGCATGAACACCTACGACCAAGGCCTGATGTGGTTCCGCCGCGACCTGCGAGCCCGGGACAACGCCGCGCTGCACCACGCGCTCACGCGTTGCCGACAGGTCTGGTGCGTGTTCGTCTTCGACACCGACATCCTCGACCCGCTGCCGCGTGCCGACCGGCGGGTGGAATTCATCCGCGAATCGCTGCTGCAGCTGGACGCCCAGCTGCGCGAACTCGGGCGCGAACACGGCACCGCAAACGTGGGCCTGATCGTGCGCCATGCGCGGGCGCAGGACGCCATCCCCACGCTGGCGCGTCAGTTGCGGGTGCAGGCGGTGTTCGCCAACCACGACGACGAGCCCGCCGCCCATGCGCGCGATGCCCACGTGCTGGGCGACCTGGCCCACGCGGGCATCATGTTCCACGGCCACAAAGACCATGTGATCTTCGAGCGGCGCGAGCTGCTGACCCAGGCCGGCCACCCGTTTGGCGTCTTCACACCCTACAAGAACGCCTGGCTCAAACAGCTCGACGCCTTCCAGCTCAAGGCCTACCCGGTGCGGCGCTACGCCGCGGCGCTGGCAGCGCGGCCAGAGACGCTGGCCACCCCGGTGCCGAGCCTGGCACACATCGGCTTCCAGACCACCAATCTGGCGCAAATCAAAATACCGCCCGGCACCAGCGGCGCCCACCAGTTGCTGGAAGACTTCGTGCAGCGCATTCACCGCTACCAGGAGACGCGCGATTTCCCGGCCATCAAGGGCCCGAGCTACCTGAGCGCGCACCTGCGCTTCGGCACCATCTCGATCCGCCAGCTGGTCTCGGTGGCCTACCCGATGCATCTGCAGGGCATGCAAGGTGCGAGCACCTGGCTGTCCGAACTGGTCTGGCGCGATTTCTACCACCAGATCCTGGCCAACTTTCCGCACGTGGTGGACAAGGCTTTCAAGCCCGAGTACGACCACCTCAAATTCGAACACGGCAAACACGCCAAAGAACTGTTCGCCGCCTGGTGCGAGGGCCGCACCGGCTACCCGCTGGTGGACGCGGCCATGGCGCAGATCAACCAGACCGGCTACATGCACAACCGGCTGCGCATGGTGGTGGCGAGTTTCCTGGTGAAGGACCTGGGCCTGCACTGGCAATGGGGCGAACGCTACTTTGCCGAACACCTGATCGACTTCGACCTGGCCGCCAACAACGGCGGCTGGCAGTGGGCCAGCTCCAGCGGTTGCGATGCGCAGCCCTGGTTCCGCATCTTCAATCCGGTGACGCAGAGCGAGCGCTTCGACCCGCAGGGCAGGTTCATTCGGCGCTACCTGCCCCAGCTGGCAGCCCTGCCCGACGCCTGCATCCACGCGCCCTGGCAGGCGCGTGAACTGGAGCTGGCCGCGGCCGGCGTGGAACTCGGCAAGACCTACCCGCGCCCGGTGGTGGACCACGCCGAGGCGCGCGAACGCACGCTGCTGCGCTACGCGGTGGTGAAAAAATCGACCACAACACGGAAATGAAAAAACCCGGCGCAAGGGCCGGGGTTTTCGAGGAAGGATAAGGCGATCCGCCGCCGGGCCGCCCCAAGGCGGATCAACCCCCTCGGGGGGCAGCGACCCGCGCAGCGGCGGAGCGTGGGGGTCAGTTTCTAAGCCTCTGCGGCAATCTTCGCGTAGTGCGCCACCAGCGCCAGCAACTCGTCTTCCGAGTACGGCTTGCCCAGGTAGTGGTCCACGCCGAGTTCACGCGCGTGCTCGCGGTGCTTCACGGCGATGCGCGAGGTGATCATGATCACCGGCAAGGCCGAAAGTCGGGCATCGCTGCGGATGTTGCGCACCAGGTCGAAACCGTCCATGCGCGGCATTTCGATGTCGGACAGCACCACGGTCGGCCGCTCCTGCTGCAGGCGCTCCAGGGCCTGCAGGCCGTCGGCCGCCAGCGTCACGCGGTAGCCTTCGCGCTGCAGCAGGCGCTGGGTGACGCGGCGCACGGTGATGGAGTCGTCCACCACCAGCACCAGCGGCACGCCGCTCACCGCCATCTCGACCGGCGCGTCGATGTCGGAAGCCCGCTGCACCGGGTGGTGCACCTGCTGCGCCACCCAGCCCGGCACCTGGGCGCCGTACACCGTGGCCAGGGCCACCGGGTTGTAGATCAGCGCCACCGCGCCCGAGGCCAGCACCGACATACCGGCCAGGCCAGGCAGGCGCGAGAGCTGCGGACCGAGGTTCTTCACCACCACTTCCTGGTTGCCCAGCACCTCGTCCACGTGCATCGCCACTCGCTGCGCGGCCGAACGGAAGATCACCACCGGCAAGGTGCGGCCCTGGGCCTGCATCGAGCGCGGCGACGACTGCAGCAGCGCGCCGGCCCAATAGAACGGCACCTCTTCGCCGGTCACCGTGAGCGTGCCTTTGGCATAGGCCTGGTTCAACTCGACGGCACTCAGGCGGCGCACCACCTCCACCAGGTTGGAAGGCACGCCCAGCGTGAGCGCGCCGGCGCGCACCATCACCACCTGCGTCACCGCGGTGGTCAGCGGCAGCACCAGTTTGAAGCGCGCGCCCTTGCCGGTGCGTGAAGCGGTCTCGATGCGGCCACCGAGCGCGACCACGTCGCTGCGCACCACGTC
Source organism: Comamonadaceae bacterium (assembly GCA_013823655.1). Taxonomy (GTDB): domain Bacteria; phylum Pseudomonadota; class Gammaproteobacteria; order Burkholderiales; family Burkholderiaceae_C; genus Hydrogenophaga. Next base: position 13,686 of record PNMN01000029.1, read on the forward strand.
CATGCCAACACCGCGGCCCGCCAGCGAAGACACTTCGCTGGCCGTGCTCAGGCCGGGGGCGAACACCAGCTGGGCGGCTTCGTCGTCGCTGAGCGCGCTGCCCGGCGCCAGCATGCCCAGGGTCTGGGCTTTCTCGCGCAGCAGCGCCAGGTCGAAGCCCGCGCCGTCGTCCTCAAACACCACCGAAACGTCGTTGAGTTCCTGTGCCAGGCGGATGTCGATACGCCCCTCGGCCGACTTGCCCATCGCCAGGCGGTCCTCGGGCGTCTCGATGCCGTGCACCACGCTGTTGCGCAGCAGGTGCTCGAAGGCGGCGGTCATGCGGTCGAGCACGCCGCGATCCATTTCGATGTGACCCCCGGTGATGTCCAGGCGGACCTGTTTGCCGGTCTCCCTGGAGGCCTGGCGCACCACCCGGTACAGGCGCTCGGAAATGCCTTCGAACTCCACCATCCGGGTGCGCAACAGGTCGCGCTGCAATTCGCGCGTCTGGCGCCCCTGGGCCACCAGGCCGTCTTCGGTGGACTCCACCGCACGCTGCAGGTTGCGCTGCACCGTGGCCACGTCGTTCACCGACTCGGCCATCATGCGGGTGAGTTCCTGCACGCGGGTGAAGCGGTCGAATTCCAGCGGATCGAAGGACTGGTCGGCATCGCGTGCCTGCGCCAGCCGGGACTGCATCTGCGTCTCGGCCTGCAGCTCCAGGTCGCGCAGTTGCTGGCGCAGGCGGTCGAGGTTGCCGGTCAGGTCTTTGAGCGATCCGCGCAGGGTGACCAGCTCGGACTCCATGCGCGAACGCGTGATCATCACCTCGCCGGTCTGGTTGACCAGGCGGTCCAGCAGTTCAGGGCGCACGCGCACCGCCGCGCCCGCGCGCGCCGGTGCCGGCACCGGCGCCTGCAGCAGGGTCAGTCCGGCCAGGCTCTCGGCCACCGGCACCGGTGCATCGACCGGCGGCAAGGTTTCGATGACCGGTGTGTCTGTGGCCGCAGCGGGCTCTGGCTGCTGCAGCACTTCGGCCAGCGGCACAGCGTCAGCGGGCGCCTGTTCAGGCGCTCGCTGCACCACCCCATGCAAGGAGGAATCGGTGTTGCGCAGCAATTCGAAGCGCGCGACCAGCGCATCGAACGCGGCCATCAAGGGTTCGACGTCGGCGCTGCGCTGCACGTGCGAGCCCAGCCGCTCGGCGTCGGTCTCCATGCGGTGCGCCATCTCGCCCAGGCGCAGCGCACCGGCCAGGCGCGCGCTGCCCTTGAGCGTGTGCAGGTTGCGCAACACTTCACCACGCGCGCTGCCGTTGTCGGGGCGGGCGACCCATTGGCGCAAGGCGCCACCGAGTTGCGGCAACAGTTCCTGCGCCTCGTCGGCAAAGATGGGGAACAGGTCCACCTCGATGGTGTCAAGGGCATCGATGTCGTCGTCAATGTCCTGCACCGGCCCTTCGCGGGTCGTCGGAAGCGGCGCGAACACCGTCGAATCGCCCAAGGTGGAGGATGCAAAATCGGGCGGCACAAAGGCCGATGGCACCACATCGGTCGGCACCGCGCTCTGAACGACCGGTGCGGGCACCGGCTGCGCGCCCCACTGGGTGCTGATCTCGATGTCCAGTGCGCTGTCGGTCGGCGCGGCGTCCAGCACGCTCGCATCCCCGATCGGCAACTCCAGGGGAGCAGGCTCGTGGGTGACGCGGTCCAGCGCCACCAGCAGCTCGGGGTTGGGATCCTTGTAGAAGCCGGCCGCGAACTGGTGCAGCAGGCGGCGGATATCTTCCGACGCTTCGACGAAGAGCCGGGCCTTTTCGGCACTGGCGGGCTGCCCGGCCTGCTGGTGCAGGGTGACAGCAGCGATCGCGTGTTCGAGGGCGCGCGCGATGTCCGACAGCGGCTGCAGACCCACCGTGGCCGAAGCACCAGCGAGCGAATGCGCCAGCGCTTCGGCCTGCTCGTGCACCGGTTCGTGAAGCTCCAACGCCCACTCGGCCAGGCCATTGCACAGGCGGCGCGACCACTCGTCGGCCTCGTTGAGGTACACGTTGTAGAGCTTGATGCCGATGCGCAGCGGGCCAATCACCTTGATCTGCTCGTCTGGCATGTCGCTGTCGGCCGAAAAGACTTCTGCCTCGGGCTCCACGGTGTGCACCGCCTCGGTCGGTGCGGCCGCGTCTTCCGACCGGTTGGCGAACACGGTCTCGGTGGCTTCTGGCAGCAGGGCGTCCAGATCAAGAGGAATGTCGTCGAACATCGACGGCACCCGATCCGGACCGGCAGTTTCGGGATCGGCCCCGGCTGGCTCCAGGGTGGTGAACGCGGAAGGTGTTTCGTCCCGCACGGCGGCGCGCCCCTGCGCAGACACCAGCGCCAGGCTGTTGAAATCGATGTCGGCCAGCAGTGGCGGCGCCTGTGCCGGAACATCCGGCAGCGACGCTTCCCCCTCGACACCGAAGTCGATGTCAAGCGGTCCGGTCTCGGCGAAAGTCGGCTGCTCGTCGATGACCGCTTCCAGCGCAGCCGTTGGCACGGTCTCAACGCCCGGCAGCGTCTGCGGCGGTTCGGTGGCAGACGCCGCCAGCAACTCGGGGATGGCCCCGGCTGGTGCGGTGCCCACTGGCAGCGCCAGGGGCAGGTACTGCGCCTCGTTGCGCCAGACATCGGCGCTGCGGCGAAACGGCTGGGCTTTCCAGCCACCATCGGCGCGTTGCGCAATGTCTTCCACCCAGTCACCGAGCGCACCCAGCGATTCTTCGGCCAGTGTCAGCAGCCCGGCAGCGGCCGGGCGCTGCTCGGCCAGCACGGCGTTGAACAGCTGCTCCATGGCCCAGCCCGCTTCGCCAAACTCGTTGAGGCCGACCATGCGCGAGCTGCCTTTGAGCGTGTGGAAGGCACGACGCAGCGTGGTCAGATGCTCCAGATCGCCAGGCTCGGCCCGCAACTGCTGCACCGCGGCCCGGCCATTGCCCACGACTTCGCGCGCTTCCTCCAGGAAGATGTCGAGCAGATCGGCGTCTTCATGGTCTGGATCGCACGGTGCCATCGGCACGGGCTGCGCCAACGGCACGGTGGACTGCGACAACTCGACCAGCGCCTGGGCACCGGCGGCGGCATCGTCATTGACCACCGCCTGGGCTGCTTCGCGCGCTGCACGGGCCACGCCCGGCTGCTCGGCCAGCGAGGCCTGATCGGCCAGCGTGTCGAGCTGCTGGCTGAGATCGGCCAGATTCACCGCGCTCTGCGCCCCTTCAACCACGCGCTGCACCCCGGCGCTGATGGCCTGGGCTTCCACACCGGGCGACGGTGGCGCCGGACTGGCAGCGACGGTGCGGCCCATCAGAGGCAGCAGTTCGCCTTTTTCTTCGTCAAAGACAAACAGTTTCTTGGCCAGCGCGGGCTGGTAATTGAGCATGTCGACCAGAAAGCTCAGGGCACTGAGGTTGTTGCCGAGCTGCTGGAAGGTGCCGGCCTCGCGGGCCATGGCCTCGTCCACCTCGGTGTCCAGAATCTGCTCCACCATGGTGCGCATGCGGGTCACCGTCTGCACGGCCTGCTCCAGCCCCAGCACCGACAGCACACCACGCATTTGCGCGAGCTGCGACACGGCCACGTGCAGGCCGGCCTTTTCGCGCGGCGTGCGGAAAAAATGGTCCAGCGACTTCTCGGCCTCGCCCAGCGAGACCTTGAGTTCTCCGACCACGCTGCCCATGGTCTGGCGGTCGCTCACGCGCCGGTACAGGCGCTCCATCCAGCTGTCCAGGGGCTGGGCGGGTTCACCGGCCAGCACCCCTTCGAGACGCCTGGCCAGTGCCTGCGTGCGCTCCTGGAGTTCCTGGTGCGTGGGGTCAAAATCTTCGAAAGCGGCTTCCAGGTACAGGGTGGTGGTGGCGACTTCCATCGACAGCTCGGGACGCACGCCGGACGGTTCGCGCGCCGCATGGTCCACCGCCTTGACGAGCGCCTGTGCCAGCACCGTGCTGGACGGGTGCAGCTTGAGCAGCGAGTCACCGATCAGGCCGAACTGGTCCACCACCTGGCGTGCCCGGTTGACGTCACCGCCGGAGAACAGGGACCACGACTCCTTGGCCGCGTTGATGCGTTTGCGCGCCTGCACCAGCAGCGCCGGATCGAAGCGGCCGAGCGAGGCCCGTGTATAGTCCACCGGCTGCGCATCCGCCAGCCCGAAGGCCTCGCGCACGGCGTCCAGGTGCGGCGCCTTGCCTTCAACCGGCGCTTGCGCCTGGGCACAGAAAAACAGCAGGTCACGCAGCAGCGTCTCGGACACCTCGCCCTGGTTGCCGGACTTCGCGAACGCGGCGAACTGCAGCAGGACGCGCGAGGTTGCCCGCTTCACATACATGTCTGAGGGCAACAGGTTTTGCGACACCGCTTCGAAATAGGCCGCAGCCACGCGCCAGAAGGTGGTCACGCGGGGCCAATCGGTGCCCGCCGACAGGCCCGCGCTCAGGCGCGCGAGCTGCTGCCCGGCAGCGCGGCTCTGTGTCTTGATCAGCAGGAGCACCAAGCGATCCAGCAAAGAACGCATCGTGGCATCGGTCTGCATCGGCCTGGCATCGACCGAGGCGGCCAGGTTCCGGTCACGGTGCTCAAACAGCCAGAGGTCGGCCGGGTGCACACGCTCGGCAGCCGCCAATTCCTGCACATCGCGGTATTGCGGGAACAGGGCCACTGGCTGCACCGGCTTGTTGTTCAGCACGGCTTCGAGGTACTCCACCAGCGCGAAACTGGCACGCTCCATTTTGCCGGCGGCTTCTTCGGTGCAATGCTGCGGCTTTTGCACGAAGCGCTGCACGGCGGCTTCCATGGCACGCAACACTTGCGCGGGCGCCGCCAGCCCCACCATCTCCAGCGCACCCACGGCCTGGTGCAACTGCTGGCGCGCGATGCGCAGCGAGGCCGGATCGACCGCCTCCAGATCGTTGTAGCGAGACTGTTCGGACTCGCGCACGAAACGTTTGATGGCCTTGGTGGCCGCATCCAGTGACTTGCGCAGTTCGTCAAACACCCAGGCCAGCGGACCGAGGTCGGCCAGCGGTGCGTCCGCAGTCAGACTGCCGGGAGTGGTGTCGAGCATGGTG